>PBKI01000019.1 GCA_002721385.1 Gammaproteobacteria bacterium | reverse complement strand
ATCTTGGATTTATAATCGTCATCTGCTAAATCAACAACATGAAGCAACATATCAGCTGACTTAAGTTCATCTAAAGTAGCTTTAAATGACTCAATAAGTTGAGTTGGTAAATCTGATATGAATCCTACGGTATCTGAAAATAATATCGGACCATTGTTAGGATCTACATTTTTTCTAGTAACAGAGTCTAATGTGGCAAAAAGCTTATCTTCTGCAACTTGGGAGCTATTAGTTAATTTATTAAAAAGTGTTGTTTTGCCAGCATTGGTATATCCAACCAGTGCAACAATTTTATTTCTACTTTTGTATCTGGAATATCTGTTGAGTTTTTTTTGGTTGTGATATTTTTCTAATTTCAATTTTAAGGTTTTGATTCTCTTTCCAATTAATCTCCTATCAGTTTCAAGCTGAGTTTCTCCAGGGCCTCTGAGACCTATGCCTCCCTTTTGTCTTTCAAGGTGAGTCCAACCCCTTATGAGCCTAGTTGACATATGGTCTAATTGAGCTAGCTCTACTTGAAGTTTACCTATATGTGATGAGGCTCTTGTTGCAAAAATATCTAGAATTAATTCTGTTTTATCAATAACTCTTTTTTTAAAAAATAGTTCTAAGTTTCTATTCTGAGATGCAGATAATTGATGATTGATTATTATTAAATCAATTTCTTCATCAAGAATAGATGATTTAATTGATTCAAGTTTACCTTTTGATATAAAAGTTTTGGCTACAGGGTTTTTTTGATTAAAACTAAAATTTTTCTTTATTTTTACATCAGATGAATTAACTAGGTTTTGAAATTCTTCAAAGCTGTTCTCAATTCTTGAATTAAGTAAAAAGTTATCAATCTCTATAAAAACAGTTACAACATTTTGAATCTGACTAGAATTTACTTTGATCATTAGCAATATTGTAGAGATTTTCAAAATATTTGGTAATATTATAGAGGTATAAATTTTCGGAGATTTGTAAATAAATAAAGGCGAAAGAGTTAGAAAATCGAAGTTGGCAAGCATTAAAAGAAAAGCCATAAGAATTATTAAAAAAAGAAAGCTTGATAAAATTTATAGAGAGCTACGTAAAGCTAAAAAAAATTCTTGATGTCTTTTTAATCAGCCAAAAAAGTCAAATTTGGCGTTAGCACCTTTTTATTTGAAATAGCTAAAATTTCTTTTTTTGAGACTGGCAGTTACCATTTGCAAATATTTCAATTTTTGGATTTCTACCTCTTGTGCCATCTTTTTTCTTAAGCCATATATCTCCAAAAATTTGTCCTTTGCCAGTGAACCAATTAAAGGTATTCGTGATTTCATAAAATTGAACTTTATATTCTGGAAATAGAGGGTGCTCCTCATCTAAAACCATTGAATGAGTTACAGAAAAACCTGTTTTGCTATTTTTTACACTCCATGAGGCGTCCTCATTAATCCAAGATGGTGATGGTTCCAGGGTATGCATCAAAGAATTAAAGATCTCTTTTTCAGAATCAATTTCCCAATACTGAACAACATACATTGAGCTCTTTTGCCAATCCTCTTCAGCAAAATTTGTCTTTGCACGTCTTAATAAGAATAAAGATTGTTGAGTTTGTCGAGCCAAATTTTTGAATAACTCAATACCTTCTGCTAGATATGTTTTTTTTATATCTTTGTAAGTAACAGAAAAGTCACCATTTAGTTCGCATAAAATTTTTGAATTTTCTGACTGTACAGAAGCTGATAAAACTAAAAATAATAATATAAACTTTTTCATGTCTATGAAGCGGTATTCAACAGAATTACCGCTTCAAAAATTTATTTTAATCAGCGTAATCAAGTCCTTTTTCTTTTTGGACTTCACGTTTATTTGGATTTACAGACTCTCTAAATGGAACATCTACCACTTCTGCCGCTACTGGAACGCCAGACGTCTCAGAATATTCATCTGGAAGCTTTACCTGGAACTTGGTTCCTACTTCAGATGACTCCCATGGAACCCATGCTAAGGCAATATTAGTTTCAAGCTCAGGTGACCACCATGGAGATGTAATATAACCAACATCTTTTCCATCCGTATCAGCAATCAACCAGAAATCTGGCGCATAATCTGTGATCTCTTTTCCGCCTAAAGTAATACCAACCATTTTCATTTTAAAAGGAGCATCTCCAGCATCCATTACAGCACGTTGTTTCTCAAGTTCATCTTTTCCAATATAATCAGCTGCTTTATTTCTTGGAACTTGATAAGCAAGATTTACTTGAAACGGTGATGTTTCATGATCTAAATCTTGTCCCCAAGATAATATGCCAGCTGCAATTCTTCTGTGATGAGCTGGAGCAATAACCATTAAACCAAATTCCTCACCTGCTTCCAATACTGCATTCCAGACAAGTTCAGCATTTTCATGGGCATCTCTAACATATATTTCATATCCTTTTTCACCGGTGAATCCAGTTTGACTGATAACACAATCTGCTCCACCTATTTTTGTTTCCATTAATCCATAATATGGAACTTCTCTTAATTCCTCGCCAGCTAACTTAGCCATTAAGTCTTCTGATAGTGGGCCTTGAATTTGAAGAGGACACACATCAATCTCGTCAATTATTACATCATATTTTTTAGTTACATTAACTCCTTGAAGCCATAGAAGAAGGTCGCTGTCTGATATTGAGAACCAAAACTCNTCTTCTNCNANTCTNAANAAAACTGGNTCATTAAGAATNCCTCCTTTATCNTTACANAANATTGCATANTTNCCATTACCNGGNTCAATNTTTGTAGCATCACGAGTTATTACATAATCTGTAAAAGCTTCAGCATCAGGACCCTTTACTCTTATTTGCCTTTCAACAGCAACATTCCACATCGTTACTCTGTTAACAAGAGCATCATATTCAACCATAGCACCTCCATCCTCAGGTTTNACATATCCTCTTGGATGATAAATTCTGTTATAAACTGTTGCTCTCCAACATCCTGCCTCATGAGACAAATGCCAAAATGGAGATTTTCTTACTCTAGTTGAAATTAAAAGTTCTGTTGGAGTCCGTCCACTTTGTCTAAGATTGTATGGAACNACTCGGTCGCTTTGGTCAACGCTTGGATGATTTGGATGTGTCATATTACCCCTCCGAAAAAAATGACAAATAANAAATTATCATTCGATTAAACGACATTTTTATTACTTTGTAAATCGTTTTTTTTAAATGAAAAAAGGTCGTTAATAATGTATTAAAAACGACCTTTGGAAGTGTTTAATTTAGAGACTATATTTTATAGAAAAACTAGTATTCCTTCCTGGCATTAAGTANTCGTCTGCAGTTCCAGCAGCCTGTCCAGAAATAGTGGGATAGTCCCAATATTTAACATCTGTAAGATTTCTAATACCTAGCTTTATATTAACTTTCTCATTTAAATCATAACTTANGTATGTATCTAATGTTACTCTTCCTGATGTCCCTTGAGCCGGAGANCACTGACCACTTCTTCCACAAACAGGACTTAAATTAGATCTGCTTGATGACATTAGAGTTGATGAGGTATTAAGTCTAAGTTTTCCATTATCTGANACCCATGCTATGGCAATTTTTGCATGATCAGGTGACATTGATTCTAAATACCCATCGTCTTCTTTGCCATCATTCATGCTNATACCAATAGAAGCAGACAGATTATTGTTAAACATGGTTTTAGACTCAAATTCTATTCCATCAGTCTCAACTGAACCTAAGTTTTGATATTGCACCTGAAGAACTCCTTGAATTGGAGGAAAAAGATATTCATAAGCAATAAAGTCTTTATAGTCATTTTTATAATAGGCNAATGACCATGTTGTATTACTCGTAGNCCCNCTTAAACCAACTTCAAAACCTTCGCTTGTTTCTGCAGTAATATTTGGATTTGGAATGATNGTATACATCTGAGCTAGGTTNGTATACGTATTGTATGCCTCATCAAAATTAGGATTTCTATAACCCTCAGCATATTGTAAGAATATTGACATATCATTAGATATATCACGAATCAAACCAACTTTTATTGATACTTGGCTATCACTTCTTGGCTTAACTTCATGTCCAAAAATATTGTTTCTAGCATGCAAGGCATCTGTTGTTGCCTTTTGATCATATGAGTCGTAACGAGCNCCAAGAACAGCTGTAGTTTTATTATTTAAATAAACTCTATCATTTACAAAGATTGCCTCTCTTGTAACCTCACTATCCGGAAAACGTTTGTGTGGATACAATGTATTTGCAAGAGTTTTATTTATTGCTCCTGTGGNAAGATTTACTTCGGTTTTGTCATTATTTCTTGAGTATTNAGCTGTTTCACTTTCAAGNCCATAAACAATATTATGCTTACCTGAAATTTTTATCATTTCGACAGAGAAACCAGATACTTCTTGATTAAAATCATAATCACTGNCCTCAGATGTTGGAACAAAAGAAGGTATAGGTGGTCCAAATGCAGGAGTTACAAGAATTGCCTTACTTTTAGAAGTAGTAGTCCTTTGATCNGTNGTTTGAGAAAATGATCTAAGTACTCCGCTATCAAAAAAACTATTATTTCCAGAAAATTCATATGTAATTGAAAGTCTTTCTCTNGTNAGATTATCCAATCCTNCTGATGAGAAAACATTCTCCACTTGCATATTTGATGCACTANAGCCTNNTCCCAGATCGGTAAGAAGATTGTATTCTGAATCTAGCTCTTGATTATCAAACGTCAAGTTTAAAGATGANCCATTTTGGAGAGAAACTTTAAATTTTGCTAAAACACTGTCTTGTTCGGCATCCATAGGATTGAGTGTTTCAGTTGCATCATCATGCACTTCCATTTCGTTCATTTCTCTAGAGCTAACTTGAAGAAGTGCTTCAATATTGTTTCTAACCAAAGCACCAAGAACAGTNACTTTTTCTTGACTATTTACATCTTGAGAACTGAGTGTTGCAGAAAGATAAGAATTTGATGCATCTACAAGATCTGAGGCATCTTTTGTTGTATACGCAATAGTACCAGCCAGTCCATCTGATCCATACAGAGAAGAACTAGGTCCTTTAAGAATCTCAACTCTTTTAAGAAGTTCAGTATCTACCAAATCCTTTCCATAACCGCCACTTTGATAAGCATCACCAGTTCTNAAACCATCGATAAATATATTTACTCTGTTATTACCAACTCCTCTAACAACAACATCGGAATTTCTTGATCTACCTGACGTTATATTTTTAGGAACAGTAACTCCAACTGTATTTTCTAGTAATTGTGAAATGTCATTCACGATTCTTGTTTCAATATCATCTTGTGATATTAGAGCCACAGAACCAACCACTTCATCAATTGGTACTGGAAGTTTTGAGCTTACAGTTATAATTTCTTCTACCTCTTCATTATCTTGAGTAAAAGTTAATGGATTAAATAAAAATAATCCTAAAATCATTATTGTTTTAATATATTTCATACACTATCCTTGTAAAAACATTTTTTATGAATNAGAATGAGAATGATTATCATTTAGTTTAATAAAAAAATCAAATATGAAACATCATCNAAATTTATATATGAAGGCATTTTTTATATCTTTTACTATTATCTTAATAAGCCTTCCAGGAATCTTAAATGCTTGTGTAAAAGCAAAAGATTTCTCAAAAGTAACTGTTGCAGGTGGNTCGCTTACAGAAGTAATTTATTTNTTAGGACTTGAAAAAAATTTAGTAGCTGTCGATATAACATCAAATTTCCCAGAAGAAGCTACNACTCTTCCATCTATTGGTTACGTAAGAGCGTTNTCTGCTGAGGGAGTATTATCTTTATCACCTACTTTAATCCTCGGTGAAAACGATATGGGTCCAACAGCTGTAATAGAACAGTTAAATCGAGTTGGTATNGAAATACAAATTATTCCAGAGGAAAACTCAGTTGATGGAGTGCTAAAAAAAGTAGAATGCATTGCAGATATATTTGGAGTTAGTGAATCAAGCAAAGATTTGTCACTAAAAAATCTTAAAAATGAAGCTGAGGATTTAAANAATNTTGCTCAAATAAATATGTTGAGCACCAAAAAAGTAATGTTTATTTTGGGAATGGAGAGCGGATCACCCACCGTTGGTGGATCGGGAACATCTGCTGATGGTTTAATAAAAATGATTGGTGCAAAAAATGTTATGNATTCTTTTGAGGGGTGGAAGCCTGTATCAACTGAGGCGATAATTGAAGCCAGTCCAGATCTTATACTGATCTCAAATAGAGGATTGTCATCATTCAAGACTACTGAAAAATTAGGTGNACATCCTAGTCTTGTTTTTACGCCTGCTTCAAAAAATAATAATATTATTGCAATGGATGGNATGGCAATGCTTGGATTTGGACCTAGAACAATATTTTCTGCAAGGGAAATTGCCTTATATATTAAAGAATTAGAAAATGAATAAATTAATTAGTGCTTTAAGCATTAATCATACCCACATATCAACATCTCAAATATTTAAACTTAATTTCTTTGTTTTTCTAATGNNTATTTGTTTCNTATTAGGCTGTATTACTGGGAGTATGGATCTTTCATTAAAAGATCTNTTTTTCGGTGATTTATCTTCATTAAATAAAATTGTCTTACTAGAAATAAGACTTCCTAGGGTGATCTTGGCGGCATTGGTTGGAGCAAGTTTAGGAATATCTGGTGCAGCTTTGCAAGGTCTTTTTAGAAATCCCCTAGCTGATCCAGGTNTAATAGGTGTTTCAGCGGGNGCTGCGCTGGGAGCAACCCTGGTAATAGTTTTAGGNTCCTCATATTTAAAAAGTTTTGCACTTGGATCTTTTCTATTGCCACTTGGAGCCATCCTTGGAGCAATGTTAGTAATAATGATGTTATATGTATTAACAAAAGGATTTGGATATCAAGGTGTGACTTATATGCTTTTAGTTGGTATTGCAGTAAATGCAATAGCTGGAGTTGGAATTGGAATACTAACATTTATNAGCACAGATTCAGAATTAAGAGGCTTAACATTTTGGACAATGGGAAGTTTTGGAGGAGTTACATGGCCNCTTTTAGTTCCTGCGATAATAATTATTTCATTATCTATTTTATCAATGATGACTGTATCAAGGAATCTTGATTTAATTCAGCTTGGTGAACCAGANGCTTATAGACTCGGCGTGGATGTAAAAAAATTAAAATATAAAATAATTATTTCGTGTGCGGCCGCAGTCGGTGCAAGTGTTTCACTTTCTGGAATGATAGGTTTTGTTGGCTTAGTAGTTCCTCATCTGGTCAGATTGTTTGGTGGTGTTAATCATAATTATCTTCTACCTGGATCTGCATTTATTGGTGCCGCTTTNATGATAACTGCCGACATGTTATCAAGAGTTATTATTCAGCCAGCGGAACTTCCTGTTGGTCTTATTACTAGCGCTATTGGATCTCCCTTTTTCTTATGGCTAATATTCAGGATAAAAAAAGGATGAGCATATCTTCTTCATCATTAGATATAGAACTTAATAATAAGAAAATTCTCAACGATATTAGTATTGAAATTAACGAAGGAGAAGTTTTAACAGTGATTGGACCAAATGGTGCTGGTAAATCTACATTACTTAAAGCATTAGCTGGTGATGTAAAACCAAAAAATGGAAATATACTTTATGATNAAAAAAATATTCTTGAAATAAGTATTCAAGAAAGAGCATTTACAAGAAGCGTAATGTCTCAACTTCAGCCTGTAGCTTTTGATTTTTCTGTAAAAGAGATCATAGAGATGGGATGGATTNATAGAGGAGAAAGCTCATATGCGGATGAGTTTCAAGATGCTGTAATGCAAGTTGTTAAAAACTGTAGAGTTGAGGAATTACTTGAGAGAAATTTTAATACCCTTTCNGGNGGAGAACAAAGAAGGATTCATTTTGCTAGAACACTTTTGCAGCTTTGGAGGCCTTCAAACTCTCATGATCCTAAATATTTAATGNTAGATGAGCCAACTGCAAATCTTGATTTGAGTTATGAAATTAAACTCCTTAGTATTGTTAGAAATGCTGCTAGAGAAAATACAGGTGTTATGTTAGTGCTTCATGACTTAAATTTAGCAGCAAAATTTTCAGACAAAATTGCAGTACTAAAGAACGGAAAATTATTAGACATCGGGAAGCCTGAATCTGTTTTAAATTCAAAATTTTTATCAGATGTTTATGATATAGAAGTTAATGTTCAAGAAAATCCTTTATTTATATCTTATTATTGAGCNATGTTTAAAAGAAAAAAATATGAGCGAGACGCAGTAAAATTATTTAGATCAAANAATTNCGGTATCTTGTCAACAATGTCAAAAAAATATNAAGGTTACCCCTTTGGTAGCTTCATTACATATGTGTCTGGAAAAAATAGAACTTTATTTGTTTATACAAGTGATATTGCTCAACATACAATTAATTTNAAAANTAANTCAAAGGCATGTGTAACTTTATCAGAACTTGAAACTGATTTTGATAAGCAAAATAGCTCNAGATTGACCTTGATGGGTGACTTAAAAAAAGTTTCNTCAGAAGATATTATTGAGTGTCAAGAAAGGTTCTTGAATTTTTTACCAGAAAGTAAAAAATATTCTTCAATGCATGATTTCAAATACTATAAATTAGAGATTTCGAGAGTTAGATGGATAGGTGGNTTTGGGGAAATAGCATGGCTAGATCCAAAAAATTGGAAAGATGTTTTACCCAAGTGGTCTAAAAACGAAGAAATGATGATTGAACATATGAATGATGATCACTCAAATGTAATTCAATCCGCTCTTCATGCACAATATGGATTAAAAGATAATAAAGTAAAAATGATTGCACTCAATATTGATGGATATTATGTTCTTTCAAGAAAAAAAATATTCTTTATTGCATTTGATGANCCAGTTTTTAAAGCNCTTGATTATAGAAAAGTGCTAGTCAAACAAGCAAAAAAATATAGGTCATATGAGTTATGAAAACAACGCTCAATAAATTTAAAACTTATTTATTNTTNTTTCTTATAATCAATACTTTCATNTTAAATTCTGAGGAGATGATTTTTGGTGAAGAAATAATTGATCCGGGTATAAAAATTATCTTTGAAGCTGCTCCAAAAGATCAGATATTTCCAAATGAATTCTATTTATCTGAATCTCAAACAGACGTTCATATTGAAATGTTAATTAATTGGTCTAAGGATAGTCCTNATGGATCNCCTNTAGGTGGTTTTATTCCTTATTTAGATGTAACAGTAATTATTAGTAATAAGGATGGNCAGAGTCTTAAAACGAAATTAACACCCCATATTAACATTGTAGATAATTTTCATTACGCACAAAATATTAGTCTGCCAGGAANAATAGATGATATTTATGAAGTTACTGTAATAATTGAACCTCCCTTAAATGATGCTTTAGGNATTCATTTTGATTGGAAAGAAAAATATGGATCGGTTTTAACCAAGAAAATTTTTAATTACAAAAATCTATCTTTTAAAGAAATTGCATTAAAAAAAAGAAGGTAGCTTATTCCATCGACTGAAAATATTTACCCTCTTCAATTGTTCCAAGTACTTTTATTTTTTTAATTTTAGNAGTATCTANTGTAAGAGGNTTGTCTGAAAGAATTGTAAAATTTGCATACTTTCCTGGAGTAATTGAGCCGTAATCTTGCTCTAATCCCATTGTAAATGCTGAATTAATTGTAACTCCTTTGAGGGCAGTCAATGAGCTAATTCTTTGATTNGGACCAGCAACATTATCAGAAAAATCTTTTCTGTTTANGGCAGCATCTATTAGAACTAAGGGAGATGCTGGAGCCATTGGCATGTCTGAATGTAAAGAAAATATGATACCNGCACGGTCTACATCGCCAAGTCTTACCATTTGCTGAGATCTCTCAGGACCTACACCTTTCTCACTATACAATTCAGATAAGACAGAAACATAGTAAGGATTTGCGCTTACNATTACTCCAAGTTTTTTCATTTTCTCAATTTGATCAAAGGCTGAATAGCCAAAGTGAACAATTGTAGTTCTATGATCAGTTCTGTAATTTCTTTTCATATTACTCTCAACAACTTCCAAAATACGATCCAGACCTGCATCACCATTTTGATGNACATGGATCTGATATCCTGCNTCCCAATATNTTTGAAAAGTTTTTTTAAAAACCTCATTCTCCATAAGCCAAACACCTTGNTGTCCATCCAAGTATCCATCCCTTAAAACCATATTTTGTGAATACATAGCCCCATCGGAGAAAAGTTTTATATGTTTTGGTAAAAACTCAACTTTCCCTGATCCCCAAGAAAGTTGATCCTCAGTCTTTTTAATTAGTTCATTGAATTCAACATGNTCCAGCATGTATAGAGCACTAGGAATATAAAAAGACTTAAAGGGANTATTTTTATTACCAAAAATATAATTTTTACCTTCNTGAATCTTTCTATCGTACATTGATCCAGGATTGCCAATTAAAGTNATGCCATTTGCTTGAAGATAAGATTTTGTAGTTTCAAATCCTTTTAATATTCTTTCTGGCGCAGCAAGATATTTCATAATTTTAGGCATGACAGCTATGAGACCTCTTTCAGAAAAATGACCATTCTCAATATCTGCTAATTTTTTATCCTCACTAGTTAAATTTTCTAAGTCTTTTTCATTAATATTAAAAAAATTAATTGCNGCTGAATTTAAAATAAATTCATGAAATGATCTGTGAATAATCAATATTGGTCTTTCTTTTGAGATTTTNTCTAAATCTTNTCTTGACAGTTCTCCATGAAAATAATGATGGAACCCCCAGCTGATTANAGGTTTNGTACTATCTGAAATATCTTTTTCTGAATTAGATAATCTTTCTAGATAACCTTTTCTATGTCTCACACCAAAACTGGTCTTAGTGGCTATTTTCCAATCGTCTATTGCAATTATTTCAGAATTCATAGTTATTGCTGCAAGCAAGGGATGAATATGATGTTCGATAAAACCTGGGACAATTACCTCATCCTCAAACGAATTATCAATTGGAATATTTGGATTTTCTTTTAAAAGATCTTGTTTTAGNCCAACTGAANAAATTTTATTACCTTTAATATGTATTGCATTAGGATTTGAATAATTCTCATCAAGCGTAATAATGTTATTTGAAACAATTATTCTTTCGTAGATATCTTCAGAATATGTATAAAGAGATGAAGTTAGTAAAATGAAGAATATAGAATTTCTTTTGAGCATGTTTAATATTAGTATATTAAAAAATATTTATACAAATTTTAATATGTAAACTCTTTATCCCTTTACTGCTTTTGAGGGTTTACTAAATATTTTTTACCTGTAGCTTGTTTAGAGTATTCTTTAATTATATCTGCCTGAAGCATCTCTTCAAAAGAAATTTCCTTTGCGTAAGAGCTTGCAAATGTTGTTTTAATTTCTCTTGCAACTCTTAATCTCATCTCGTGAAATTTTTCCATTCCAATTTTTCCAATCATCGGTGTCAACAACCATCCACCAAGGCTCCATGACATTCCATAAGATCTTTTTAAGATTGTTGGTGACTGATCTAAACCACCATAAATATATACTTGTTTGAAAGTATCAGATCCGTATCTTGAATATTCTTTTGCTGTTTTATTTGCTGCTATTTCCATTGCAGATAAAATTTGACTTGGCAACTCCCCATTATTGCCACCACCTGTTGCATCAAATCCTAATGTAGCTCCAGTAGAAATTAATGAAGAAACTAAATCTTTCATAAAGTCCGGGTTGTTTATATTGCAAATATGATTGGCGCCAAGGGAATTTAAGATATCTTCTTGTTCTTTTTTTCTAACAATATTTACAAGTGGAATTTCATCATTTTTACAAATTTTGACTAGCATTTGTCCTAAATTTGATGCAGCAGCCGTATGAACTATTGCTGAATGATTCTCCATTTTCATTGTTTCAACAAATGCCAATGCAGTTAATGGATTTACAAAAGATGAAGCTGCTTCAGATGGAATAATTCCGTCCTCCATGACCAAACAATTTGCGGCTGGAACGCATCTATATTGAGAGTACATAGAGCCTCCAGCTAGCCCGACTGTTTTACCTATAAGGTTTTTAACATCAGCACCTGCATCTATAATAATACCTGCTCCTTCATTTCCTACTGGCATTGACTGATTTAATCTAGATTTCATTGCACTTATCAATGCGGGATTTATTTTTATTTTTGTAACAGTCTCTTCTCCAGAACCAGAAATACTGATGCTTGAAAGGTCTGCTGCAAAACTTATAAGTAAACCAAGATCAGAAGGATTTATTGGCGAGGCATGAACTTCTATTAGAACCTCATCATCTTTGGGAATTGGTATTTCAATCTTAGCAATGGATAATTCAATATTGCCGTCATCTGTGACTTTTGATCTGATTTGCTTTTGATTACTTGTTGACATTTTTGACCTCGTTTTTTTTAACTATTTACAAATTTATAAATCTAATCATAACTCTTATTGAAATATGGTGGGATCCTTAATTAAAGTCTCCAAATTAAAAAGAAATTATTTTTAATTTTTCTGTATTTTTATAAACATATGTTTGATCAAAACAAATATAGCAGTTAATATATAAATAATACATATAACTTATTATAAATATTGTGAATGTAAAAATATACTTTATATAACTGAGGGTTATAAAATGAAAAAAGCTACAACTATAGAAATTCAAGAATGGCAAGAAGATGAATTAAATTGGTGGGCAGATAAACAGCTTAACTTTGTTGCTATTGCTACCCTAATTCAGTTGTCTGCATTAGGATTTATGCTGGGATCTTTTTATCTTTTGTCTATAGCGTTCTCATAAGAAAATGCATAAAGAGAAAACTATGTTGATACCAAAGGTACCAGCTCCATTTGCAACATTTTTATTAAGAATTCCTTTATCGGTTATGTTTCTTCAACAGGGGTTAAGTAAATTTCCTGTAAATGAGGCTACTGCTGAGGCTTTTGGTCTTCCATATATAGTTTGGTGGTTTGTTGCTTACGGAGAAGTTGGTTCTGCAATCGGACTCATTGCTGGTGGAATTATTGGAATTATGTTTACTGAAGGACTAATCAGTGATTTGGCAGATTTATTGACTCGGTTTAGTGGAATCACCATGACATGTGTTGTTACTGGTGTCATTTGGATTATGATGCCAAGTAGTTTTATGGACGTGATTTTAAAAGATTATTTGCATGTTAGTTTATATGTTGGAGGCTTGTATTTTGCATTAAGAGGAAATGCAAAATATGGTTTTTAAATAAATATTAAAATTAAATTGCTAAATGGTGGGCCCGGGAGGACTCGAACCTCCGACCAATGGATTATGAGTCCACTGCTCTAACCAACTGAGCTACAGGCCCAATGCTCATATGAACAAAATAGCGTGTAATTATATAAGAATTATATTTTTAAGAAAGCTTTTATGAAATCACAGCAATCAGGCGATTGCTGTGATTTTAAATAANTTACTTTTTAGTCGTCCAAATTTGTCCTAACTGTATTAATACAAGTGAGCCCCANAANATCCCTTGAGCTGCATTTGGCATTAATGTGAATTCTATACCGGGATNATTAGCNTCAACAAAAGCTTGCGCTCCATCACTAATGCCTGTTTCAGATGTTTCAGCTATGAACTGAAAAACATTTGCAATACCNTTAGAATGCCATTCAAACCATGCTGCNTTGATTAANCCAAAGTATGCAACACTNAGACAAAATGCTGTTCCAGCTACCTTAACAACNATNTTTGCATCAGAACTATTGTATATTCCATTAGATATTCTCAATCCAACCCAGGCTAAAAAAGCAATACCAAAAAACCATGGCCCTATGGCGCCTGCACCATTCCAATATGCTTCCCAAATCATTGGTTCATTTATCATAATCTCTCCNTTTTATAATTAAATAATAAAATTAAGAACTAAATATACATAAATTCTNGATAAAAACAAAAATTTATATATTTTTAAATAAAATTTTATACTCNCCGAATAAGTACTAAAATTGTTTTATGAAAATNGATNTNAAAGACAAAGAACCATTTGCTAAAGGTGGGAATAGAATTTGTTACATTAATCCCCTTAATAAAAATAGATGTCTAAAAATTGTTCATCCGGGATTGCTTGAAAATATTAAAAAGGATAAACCTTGGTTTAAAAAGCTTAGATCAAATCAAAGCTTTGATGACAATCTTAGAGAAGAAGCTGCNTATAGCCAGAAAGCATTAAGCAACAAGAATGATGAAATTTGGAAACATTTAGCAAAATGGTATGGAATGGTTGAAACAAATATTGGGCTCGCATCAGATACAGAATTNATTTTAAATAATGGAGAAATTGCAGAAACTCTTGAAGAATATTTATTTAGAGAAGGCCTTACCTCAGAAATTCAAGAATCAATTAATATCTTTCATNCTTGGTTAAGAAAATACTTGGTGCTTACAAAAAATTTAATTCCACATAATCTTGTCTTACAAAAAAATAATAATGAAATTACTATTAAGATAATTGATGGTCTTGGTTCACATTCATTTATCCCTTTGCCTGAATATTTTACTTTTTTTGCAAAACAGTATGTTGAAAGAAGAATAGAGCTCATGTGGAGCAGAATACATTGGGATCTCTCTGGCAGAAAGGGAAGTTGGAAATAATAAGATTAGATTTATTCGTCTAAAAAGCTTTTTAAGTGACTTGATCTNCTTGGATGTCTTAATTTTCTTAATGCTTTTGCTTCAATTTGCCTAATTCTCTCTCTCGTAACATCAAACTGTTTGCCAACCTCTTCGAGAGTATGATCAGTATTCATCCCTATTCCAAATCTCATTCTTAAAACTTTTGCTTCTCTTGCTGTAAGTGAAGCCAGAACATCATCAGTTGCAAAGTGAAGACTTTCTTCAGTCGCATTTTCCAAGGGAGACTCTATTACAGTATCTTCAATAAAATCACCTAGACTTGAATCCTCATCATCTCCGATTGGTGTTTCGGTTGAAATTGGTTCTTTTGNTATTTTTAGCACCTTTCTAACTTTATCTTCGGGCATATCAAGCTCTTTACTCAATTCTTCAGGCGTGGGTTCTCTGCCNATATCTTGCATCATTTGTCTGGANACTCTATTAAGTTTGTTAATTGTTTCAATCATATGCACAGGTATTCTTATGGTCCTTGCCTGATCNGCTATTGACCTTGTTATAGCTTGTCGTATCCACCATGTAGCATATGTTGAAAATTTATAGCCCCTTCTATATTCAAACTTGTCCACAGCTTTCATTAGGCCAATATTTCCCTCTTGAATTAAGTCTAAAAATTGTAAGCCCCTATTGGTATATTTTTTTGCAATAGAAATCACAAGTCTTAAGTTAGCTTCAACCATATCCTTTTTAGCACGGCGCATTTTTGTCTCGCCCATTGACATATTTCTATTAATTTCTTTAATTTCTTTTACGCTAAGTCCTACTTTTNCCTCAAGTTCTAATATGTCTTTTTGAGCAATAACAACATCTTGTTTTACTTTTTCTAATAAATCAGTCTTGTATTTCTTCTCTTTCATGAGAGCNTCCACCCATCTGACTTTTGTAAGATTGTCTGGGTATAAAGCTAAGAAATCTTTTCTGGGNATTCTTGCATTTTTAACTAACTGAGTTTGTATAAAACGCTCTTTTTCTCTTAGAGTGTTTAGGCCATGTCTAGCAATTGATGCAATATCTTCAAACATCCTTGGNCTGAATTTTAAAAATTGAAAGATTTCACCTAATTTTTTAAATTCTGCATTTGCTTCTTTTGAATGTCTTCCTTTTTTTTCAATTATTTTTAAAGTTTTATTATGTTGACGTTTAAGATTTGTCATTCGTCTTTGAACTTCTTTCATGTCAGGTCCTGAGGATGTTTCCTCATCAGAAGATTCAGCAGCTTCAGCCTCTTCTTTTGCTCTTTGACTTCCCGGACCTGCAGAGGGAACTTCTTCCATTTCTTCTAAAAAACCAGTTAAAAAATCATTTATTTTCTTCTCACCATCTTTTACAAGCTGGAAATAATGAATAACATATTCAACTGTCTTTGGATAAGAAACACTGGCGTTTAAAAGATCTCTCATGCCCTCTTCTATTCTTTTTGCAATTTCTATCTCGCCTTCTCTNGTCAATAGANCGACTGTACCCATTTCTCTCATGTACATTCGAACAGGATCTGTTGTTCTACCAGTTTCATTTTCTACTGCGGCAAGTGCTTCTGCAGCTTGCTCAAGAGCAATATCATCTGANTTTTCTGATTCAGCTAACATCAANGTATCTGCGTCTGGAGCTGTTTCATGAACTTGAAGACCAAGATCATTAATCATGCCAATGATTTCATCAACTTGATCAGGNTCTGATATGTCATCAGGAAGATGATCATTTACATCTGAATATGTTAAATAGCCTTGTTCTCTTCCCTTCTCGATAAGCTCTGCTATTCGAGAGCCTTTTTGATTTAGTTTATCCACGGATTGGTTATACCTCTAATTGTCACCTTTATTTATGGNTTGATTGCAAAAAATCAATCTAATTACTNCTTAAATTTTTTATTAAGTCAGTATCTTCCAGCGACATTTTATCTTTTTTTAGAATAATTTGTTGTAATTCTCTCTTTTCTGATGAATCTAGTTCTTTTAGTTGATGTTTTTCTCTCAAAAACTCTTCCCTTTTGTCACTTGATTGAGATATTAAATCAATGCAATCTTTTATCATAATAGCAGCNTCTTCTTCAGATAAATTTATTTCTGAGACAAGCGCCTCACCAAAAATATTTTTAATCTTTTCATTAGGTATTTTTTCCAAAATAATTGAAGCAGCTGAGTTATTATCTTCGATATATAAATCTCTAACTTCATTAACGAATAAAAATCTATTATCTGAACTGATAGAGCCAAACTCATTTAATGATGCTAATTTTGGATATTGAATTAATGACATAAAGATTCCTAGAACAGATTTTCTTATTACACTGTTTGAGGTTTTTTTTATCTCCTCCTTCTCGGTAAAGCTTCTAGTATTTTNAATATCTTTATTACCTTTTAATAATTTTGAAAAATCTAAGTCACAAATGCTAGAAATCTCATTTATATATGCTTGTTTCAGAGTTTCATTATTTATTTTANTCACTAANGGTAAGGCAAACTTGGCAACCATTGATCTNCCTTCAATTGATGATAAATCGTCTTGCTGTTTTATTGTATTTAGAAAAAAATCAGAGAACGAAACAGAGTTTTTTGCNAAATTTAAGAATTCATCTTTACCTTTTTCTGCAATAAAGCTATCAGGATCTTGACCGGAATCAAGAAAGATAAAACTTATTCTTGTATCTTCTCTCAATAAAGATAAAGCGTTCTCTGCTGCTCTCCATGATGCTTTTTGACCTGCCTCATCTCCATCAAAAACTATATAAATAGTATTTGAATAGTTTAAAATCTTTCTCANTTGNTCAACAGTGAATGCAGTTCCAGATGATGCTACTGAATTCTTTATGCCATGCTGGAATAATCCAATTACATCCATATAGCCTTCAACTAAAAAAATTGATTCTGGTCTCTTATTAACTTTTCTAATTTCGTATAANCCATACAATTCATATTTTTTCTTATANGTTTTTGTTTCAGGGGAATTCAGATATTTAGCTTGATCATTTTTTTCTGTTAAAAGTCTTCCACCAAATGCAATGGAATCACCTTTAATATTTCGAATGGGAAACATTAATCTATCTCGAAATCTATCATAGCTTTCTGCATTATCATTCTTTCCAAATAATCCAGANTCATCAAGATCATTTTGATCAAACTCTTTTGANAGTTTTTCGTATAAATTTGGTTTTGTTTTTTTTGAATACCCTAATTTAAAAAATTTTGCCGTATCNCCAGATATTCCTCTATTTTTTANATAAGCAACAGNATCTTTTCCNTCACTCGATTTAAGTTGTTCATAAAATATTTCTNCNGCACGATTATTTATATTATTTGTATTTGTTAGATCANCNTTAATTTGTTCTTTTGGAACNTCCATTCCAACTTGGGAGGCAAGCAATTCAACNGCTTCCATAAAATCTAGGCCATCATGTTTTCTTAAAAAATGAATTGCATTACCAGATTCTTTACAAGCAAAACAATGGTATGTTCCAGTCTCTTCGTAAACTTTTAATGATGGAGTTCTTTCTTCACCTGAGCCATGAAATGGGCATTTTGCCCAATATGCATTGCCTCTTCTCTCAAGTGAGATTCTTCTAGANAGAACGTCAACAATATTTACTGATGTTATCAATCTATCAATAAATGATGCAGGTAATGACATATTAAAAAGTCCTGTTAAACCAGTTATCGATAAGTATTTTTGCTGCGTTAGCATCTACATTATCTTTATTACTTTCTTTAAGAATATCTCTAGCTTCAAAAGTAGTCAGTCGTTCATCAACATACTCAAATTTTGCATCAGAATTTTTTTTCAACTCTTTAAAAAATTTCTCAACTTTTTTCATAATCTCNCTTTCACTTCCATCCATGTTGAGAGGTTTTCCTACTAAAATTAAATCTGGCTTCCATTCATCTAACAAAGTATTTATTTCATTAAAATTTACTTTATTATTTTTATTAAAAATAATTTNAAGGGGAGATGAGGTTTTAGTATCAGTTTGACCGACAGCTACACCTATTTTTTTTTCGCCATAATCAAATGAAACTATCTGCATTTAATTTGAGGAAAAATTCCAATCTCTTACTATTTCTAAAATACCATACTCAGATGACATGTTCCCTTCAAATGGTGAAAAAGGTGCTGAGTTTTTCAAAATATCTAGGGCCATCTGATCGACATAGATGCTACCAGAAGATATCAAGATCTTAGAATCTATTAATTCACCATTATTATTAATAACAGCCATAACTTGTACCTTTCCATTAAAATTTTTATCCTCTTGTGAGATTATTTTTTCTCCATAAGATTCAATTTTTCTTTGCCATAAATTCAAATAAACTGCTTCATCAGAACTTAAATCTGAATTAGCAGTAAGTTTCTTAATATTTGACATTCTGGAAATGCTATTTCTGTTTTTTATTTGGCCAGGTTTTTGAATTTCTTCATTAATATTTATATCTGCNGCATCGCTTATATTAATTTGTGANAAAAGATCTATATTTGAATTGGCAAATTTAACATTNATAATTGGTGATTCTTTTAAAATAGGTAATTTATATATTGTAGTTAGTGAAATGCCAAAAATGATTAATGAATGTATTAGCAAAGAAATTAAAAAAGATTTATTAAAAGTTAATGATCTTNTGCTTAGGCTTTGTGAAGATGAAAACATTGAACTCATAATTTTCTAAAGTAATCTTTTATTGGATTCATATTTGTTTGTTCAAGTATCTCTTNAGCNCATGTTGGACTAGTAATATTAATTTCAGTTAAATAATCACCAATCATATCTATTCCAGCAAAATTTATACCTCTCTTNTTAAGATATTCTCCTATCTCATTACCAACATTTTTTTGAAANATAGTTATGTCTTTAGCTATCCCCTTTCCTCCTGCAGCCAAATTACCTTTAAANCTTCCATCTTGTGGAATCCTTGCTANAGTTTTGCTAAATGGTTTTCCGTGAATAATTAGTATTCGAAAATCTCCGTCATATATATCATCTATAAATTCTTGACAGATAATTTGTGTCTTTTCTGAATTTGTCATGTTTGATAAAAGAGTTATATTTTTATCATTTAAGTTATCAATTTTATGAATAGATGCTCCACCCATTCCATCAAAAGGCTTAACTACAATAGATTTATGTTTATTGNCAAAGAATTTTATCTTATCAATATCTGATGTTATCAATGTGTCAGGTATGTATTTTTTAAAATGCAATGCAAANATTTTCTCATTGAATTCCTTGATTGAATTTGGATTATTNTAAACCTTCGCTCCTTGTTTTTCTGCGAGGCNTAATAGATGAAGAGCATTAATAAAATTGCCATCTACTGGGGGATCCTTACGCATAAAAATATACTTAAATTCTGATAGTTTAATTGNCTTGATTGAGCTCTGATTAAATTCAATAAAATTTTCTGATCTTATATTTTTTGANTCTGAATAAACACAATTTTCATNGACATATAAATTNCTTATTTCGCATTGATATACTTCAAAATTATTTTTAATAGCCTCTTCAATCATAAGCACTGANGTATCTTTTTTATAATTCAATGAATTAAAGTNATCAGTNATAAATAGTAATTTATTTTTCATATTTCAAATTTACCAAAATGATTTTTTATAATTGCTGACACTGCTATTGGCGCTGTTTCAGATCTCAGAATATTTTTTCCAAGATATCTAATAATTATATCTTCCTTTGACATAAGTTCTAATTCTCCCTCTGAAAAACCAGACTCCGGACCAGTTATAATTNCGATCGAAGAGTTATCTTTAATTTCATTCTGATTAAAGTAAATACTGGCGCTAGTGTCGAAAGCATANATTTGATGTATTTTTGATAAATCATTAATAGCCGTTTTTAAGTCTTCAAAAATTTTGATGCTAGGCAAAAAATTATTACCNCATTGTTTGCATACATTAATAATTATTTCTTCTGATTTCTCAGTAAATTTATGAATATTNTTTTTAGCAACACTTTGATCAATATTTTCTGGTTTATAAATTAAAAAATGGTTGACTCCTATTTCCGACATTTTTTGTAGCATGAAGATAAAATTATTTTTTTTTTATGATAGGTACAATTGCAGATATTGTTTCCTTTTCAATTTCTATGCTTGAAATATCTTCAATTCTTTTGAGCATGCATNTTTTATTTTTAAGAACCTCAACAATACATTTAGCGCTATTGCCCTCACCATCAAAAACCTCAACAGTGTCATTTATCTTGATNCGTAAAGATTTAATCAAATGATGTGACTGAGACTCATCTAATTTAAATATGTCATTAGGGCCTGATACACTTTTACAATATACTCTATGNATTCTCACCTTATTATTATAGCTATAGCTTGAAAATAAATGTCACAGTTTGAACTAATATTTGTTCGCCATGGCGAAGCATCTAACTCTTGGGGTTCGCATNATGATCCTGGTTTAAGTACTGAAGGTAAGAATCAGGCAAAATCTATTTTAAAAAATGAATATTTACAGAATCTTGATAGTTTTGATTTTATCTCAAGTCCAAAATTAAGAGCTATTGAGACATCAACGCCTTTAGCTAAAAAATATAAAAAAAAGGTAGTAATTGACGAAATTTTTGATGAAATACCGTCGAAAAATATTATTGGTATTGATAAGCGTGCNTGGTTATCAAAAATTGTAAAAATGAANAAAAGTGACTTACCTAATGAGGTTCTTATGTGGGAGGAAAAAATTTTAAGAAATATAAATTCTTTTGAAAACAATTCAATAATCTTTTGTCATTTCATGGTTATAAATTCAATTGTAAGCTCCATTACAAAATCAAATNCTATTTTATTTTTTCATCCAGACTACGTATCAATAACTAAATTAATTTTAAAAAATGGTCAGATAGAATCATTTCAAATTGGTGATAGTAAAAAAACGTACGTTAATATTTAAAAAAGTATTGAGCAATTAATAAACAACTGTAAACTTAATATTTCTATAAATAAATCATTTCAAATTTGAAAAGTAAAAAAAAATCTTTCGACAGTTATTCAAAGAAACCTNTAAGAGATGAGGTAAGAAAAGCGATGAAAAGGTATTTCAATCAATTAGATCAAAAAAATATTCCTATTGATGTATATCAGCTTGTATTAAATGAAATTGAGCCTCCTTTGTTGAATACTGTAATGATNTTTTCAAATAATAATCAGTCAAAGGCCGCAAGGATTCTNGGGCTTAATAGAACAACGCTAAGAAATAAACTAAAAAAATATAATATTTTAAAATGACTAATTTAAGACCAAAAACTGCTCTTATAAGCCTATCTAATAAGTCAAATATCGAGCANTTAGTNGATTTTCTTATTGCACAAAATGTAAAAATTCTTTCAACCGGNGGAACATATAAAGCTATAAAAAATATTACTGATAAAGTTATCGAGGTATCNGATTTTACTGGGTTTGAAGAGATGATGGATGGCAGAGTAAAAACACTTCATCCAAAAATTCATGCAGGAATATTAGCTAGGCGAGAATCTGATATGCAGGAGCTTACAGATAAAGGTTATGAAGCAATTGATCTTGTCGTAGTAAACTTATATCCCTTTAAAGAAAGTGTAGCTGATAACTGCTCTTTTGAAGAGGCTATTGAAAAAATTGATATTGGTGGTCCAACAATGATTCGGGCTGCTGCGAAAAATTTNAAAGACGTTATTGTTGTTTCAGATCCTAATGATTATTCTCAGTTAATTACTGAATGGGAAAATCNTGATGGTATTAGTTATGAGACAAGAAAATCTTATGCTCAAAAAGTTTTTCAAACAATGGCTGACTATAATCACGCTGTCAGCGAATACCTTTCTGAGAATTCACTTATTAACATGCCATACTATTCTTTTGAAAAGGCATCTTCAATGAGGTATGGCGAAAACCCTCACCAATCTGCAACATTACTTACCTTTGCGGGATTGAAGCAAAAAAATATTGCAAATGCAAAAGTTATTCAGGGCAAGGAACTTTCATACAATAATATTGTAGATGCTGATGCCGCATGGGAATGCGTAAAAGAATTTGATGANCCCGCCTGTGTAATCGTAAAACATGCAAATCCTTGCGGAGTTGCGCAAAGTGATGANNTTTATAAATCATATGATCTCGCCTTCAAGACTGATCCTACCTCAGCATTTGGAGGAATCATTGCTTTTAATAAAATGCTTGATTTAAAAACTGCAGCTGAGATTAATAAAAGACAATTTGTAGAGTTAATTATTGCGCCTAGTTTTGAAGAAGAGGCGTTGAAACAATTATCTTCNAAAAAGAACGTGAGAGTGCTAGAAGTTGATCTTGATAATGATAATGAATANCCAGGTATTATAAAAAAAGTTTCTGGTGGTATCCTTTTGCAAGACGATGATGATAAAAAATTAAGTATTNAAGATTTAAAATGTGTTTCAAAAAGGCAGCCATCCTCTTCAGAGATAAAAGATCTAATGTTTGCATGGAAAGTAGCTAAATATGTTAAGAGCAATGCAATAGTGTATGTAAAAAATAATCAAACAATTGGGATTGGTGCTGGGCAAATGAGTAGAGTAATTAGTGCTGAAATTGCAAATTTAAAAGCAAATGAAGAAGGGCTNGAAGTTAGAAACGCCAGTATGGCATCTGATGCGTTCTTCCCTTTTAGAGATGGAATTGATAAAGCAGCTTCAAGCGGGGTTTCCTCAATAATACAGCCAGGTGGATCGATAAAAGATGATGAGGTAATTGAAGCNGCCAATGAGCATGATATTGCAATGATATTTACTGGCATAAGACACTTTAGGCACTAATGAGAATTCTTGTAATTGGATCGGGTGGAAGAGAACATGCTCTTGCATGGAAATCAGCTCAGGACAAAAAAGTAGATAAAGTATTTGTTTCGCCTGGNAATGCCGGTACTTTTCTTGAAAATAAGACTACTAATGTTTCTCTAGATTTAAATAATTTTGAGTTAATTAAGGAATTTTGTATAAACGAAAATATTGACNTGGTAATAATAGGCCCTGAACAGCCATTAGTAATGGGTTTATCNGACTTCTTGCAGAGCAACAAAATTAATTCATTTGGTCCATCAAAAGGCGCGGCTCAACTTGAGGGTTCTAAAACATTTTCAAAGGATTTCTTTGCAAAGTATGGAATTCCCTCTGCAGCATATGCATCCTTTGATAATTTTGAAGAATCCAATAAGTACCTAAAAAAAATNAAATATCCTTCAGTTGTTAAAGCTGATGGTCTCGCAGCGGGAAAAGGCGTAATAATCTGTCAAAATTTAAATGAGGCTGAAAATGCCATAAAAAGTATTTTTAAAGATAATGCTTTTGGAGATGCGGGTAATAGAGTGGTAATTGAAGATTTTGTAGAGGGTGAGGAAGCATCTTTNATTGCAGTTGTTAGTAAAGANNCCATTGTTCCACTTGCTACAAGTCAAGATCATAAGGCAATAGGAGAAGGAGATATTGGNCTTAATACAGGTGGCATGGGTGCTTACTCACCGGCTCCAGTTGTCTCAAAAAAGTTAAATGAGAAAATTATTAATGATGTAATGCTCCCAACAATGCAGGGCCTCATAGAAGAAGGATTTCCATATTTAGGATTTTTNTATGCTGGGCTTATGATTAAAGATGATGATATAAAAGTTCTTGAGTTTAATTGCAGGTTTGGAGATCCTGAAACNCAACCAATATTATTAAGAATGAAATCAAGTCTTGTAGATCTGTGTTTATCAGCAATTAATGAGAGTCTTGAATCATATGAAATTGAATGGGATCAGAAACACTCATGCGGAGTTGTAATAGCTTCTGATGGCTACCCTGAATCATACGTATCTAATAAAGAAGTATTTATAGACGAATATGCGGATCCAGATATTAAGCTTTTTCATGCTGGNACAAAAATGCATGACAATAAAATTATGACAAANGGTGGTAGAGTTTTTTGCGCTACTGCTTTAGGTAATGATTTGAAAGAAGCTCAAAAAAAAGCATATAATCTCGTTGAAAAAATCAATTTCGANGGTGCTTACTCCAGGAAAGATATAGGATACAAAGGAATAGAATGAGTATTTTTAATAATGTTATTAATGAATTAGACATTGCTCTAAGAACACTATCTGATAAAAAAAATGGAACTGACAGAAAATATCCTCCAGATCCAATCGATAAAAATACCGAAGAAATGTCCAAAGAAGAAAAAAGTTTATCTATACAAATGATGCGCATCAATCATGCCGGCGAAGTAGCTGCACAGGCTCTATATAGAGGACAAGCATTTGTATGCAAAGATCCAAAAATAAAAAAACACTTAATTCAAGCTGGAGAAGAAGAAACAGATCATCTTGTTTGGTGCAAGAAAAGACTAAATGAGCTTGGAGGAAAAAGTTCTTTACTTAATCCTCTTTGGTATGCAGGATCCTTTGCTNTCGGAGCGGTATTTGGTGCAATGGGGGAAAAAACTAGTTTAGGTTTTGTTGAAGAAACTGAAAAACAAGTTGTAATACATTTGCANAAACATCTTGATAAGATCTCAGAAAAAGATAAAGAAACAATTGAAATTTTAAAGACAATGCAAGCTGATGAGGATCTTCATGCAGGTCAAGCCAATGAATCTGGAGCCGAGGAACTTGAGACTCCAACAAAGAAATTTATGGAAGTCACTGCAAAAGTTATGACAACTTCTAGCAAGTATATATGATTCGATTCGTTGTTCTTTTATTAATATTTAGTNTTAATATTGAATCAGAAAATTCATCAGANTCTCTTGAAAAAACAATAATTGATTTTTGGGAAGCTAGAAATGAACAAAACTACGAAAAAATATTTTTTTATGAGAGTAAAATCGGTGCAATAACCGGCTCCTCTTCTGAAAATCATTTTTATGATGATCCGCCACCTGATCTTAAATCAGTAATAAATTATTATTCAACCGTTGAGTCTAATCTTGCCCCGTCGCATATAAAAGTAATTAAGCTGTCTGAAAAAGTTTATTTGGCACTNTATTATTTAACTGGNACATACAAATACTCAACCGGCAAGTTTAATGATAGCTACCAAGCGAGAACCTCTAATATATGGTTATATGAGGATGGTGGATTTAAGCTTTACTATAAGAACTTTTCAAATCTTAAAAAGGAACTTGAACCAGAAGATATTGTTTCTTACCCAATGGACTAAATACGTATTTATTAATTATGAATAATCAAGAAAATAATACTAAATCTAGCATGAGGAAAGTTGCACTTTCGGCTCTGGCTGGGACAAGTATTGAATGGTATGATTTNTTTCTTTACGGAGCAGCGGCTGCGCTGATATTTCCATCTGCCTTCTTTGGAGAGGTAAGTCCATCAACTGCCCTTATTCTATCTTTGCTAACTTTTGCTGCAGGTTTTATCGCTAGACCAATTGGAGGGATAGTATTTGGTCATTTTGGTGATCAAATTGGTCGAAAAAAGACTTTGGTAATTGCCCTGATATTAATGGGCATTTCGTCCACCTTGATTGGTTTATTGCCAACATACGAAATGATTGGAGTTACTGCCCCTATATTACTTACTTCATTGAGATTTGCTCAAGGTCTGGCTATTGGCGGTCAATGGGGAGGTGCAATGCTTCTAGTAACTGAAAGTGCTCCGCATGATCAAAGAGGTTTTTATGGTGCATATGCTCAAGCTGGAGTTCCAATTGGAGTAATCCTTGCCAATCTTGCATATATTATTACTGGTTCTTTAATGTCTGATGAATCCTTCTTTATATGGGGTTGGAGAATTCCTTTTCTTGCAAGCGCTATCTTGATAGGAATAAGCATGTACATTCAACTAAATATAGAAGATACAAAAGCATTTAAAGATCTTCAATTATTAAAAAAACTTGAAGTGCAAGAAGATCCTTTTATAAAAAATAAATCTCCAATTATTGAAGCTATAAAAAAATATCCTAAAAGAATTGCTTTGGCTGCCGGAGCTTTTCTATCAGGACAAGTTACCTTTTATATATTAATAGCTTTCCTTCTTGCATATGGAGTTACAGATACTAATCTTAAGAGGGATGACATGCTGTCCGCTGTTCTAATAGGTTCTGCAATAATGATTCCAGCATTATTTATATTTTCTTCCTATTCAGATAAATATGGTAGGAAAGGCATATTTATAGCTGGAGCATGTTTGACTGGTCTATGGGCATTTGCAGTTTTTCCGCTAGTGGCAACTGGAAGTTTTGCTCTTACGGTTGTTGCTATAACTGGTGGTCTTATATTCTTTGCAATGATGTATGGGCCACAGGCAGCATTTTTTACTGAATTATTTAGCACAGAAGTTAGATATTCAGGTGCAAATTTAGGTTATCAGTTAGGAGCGATTTTAGGCGGTGCTTTTGCTCCAACGATAGCTACTAAATTATGGACAGACTTTGATATATCTTGGGTATCTGTGTATATTGCAGTTGCGTCAGCAATTACCGTGTTGTCTGTCATGTTTCTTACTGAAACATATAAAACGAACTTAAACGAAAAAATATAATCAAGGATCAAATCCTGCAAGCTTCATACAAATGATTGATATTATTATTTTAAACAGAAACTTAAGACTGCTTGATAATGCTGCCCTGTTTTATGGGTCTTTGAGGTCCAACTTCATTGTTATTTATTTGCATGATAAAGAATATTGGAAATCTAATGGGAGGTCACTAAGACAGCTCAAGTTTGCTGCAGAGTGCTTGAATGAGTTAGATCACGATCTAAAAAAGATTAATTCAGAAATTAACGTCTTTGATGGTTCCTTTGAAATGCTCAAGGATTGGATAGAGAAAAACTATGATGATTATTTTATCCATATGAATCATTGCACGGACACAAATTATTTTAGACTTGGCTTTGAAAATTTTAAAAATCACTTTAGTAGAAGGCTGAGAATATATGATGATTTTGGACTACAGTTAAGTAATTTTGACAGAGACTCGTGGTCTAAAAATTGGAATCATATTATGAGTGCTGATTTATTAGGTGCTCCAAAATATTCTAACAATGATGACAATTTAAATCTTAAAAAAATCAAATTTTTTGAAGATATGTTTGCAGATGAATCTTATAAACTGAGGGACATCCAAAAAGGTGGGACCTCTTTTGCAAATCAGCTGTTGGAAAGTTTTTTGACTGAAAGATGTAAAGATTACAGAGTGAAAATGTCCAGTCCAAGTAAATCTCAAGAAAGCTGTTCGAGGCTATCGCCACATTTTACATATGGTTCAATATCTATTAGACAGGTGTATCAAAAATTAAATAAAACTGTTCACAGTCTTAATCACAAACAAGATTTATATTCATTTAAAAAGAGGTTGTATTGGCATTGTCATTTTGTTCAGAAACTCCACACAGAACCTGAACTTGAATTTTATTCTATGCACAGAATGTGTGACT
>PBKI01000017.1 GCA_002721385.1 Gammaproteobacteria bacterium | reverse complement strand
TGCTTTTATCATGATTTTTTTCTGTTGACAAGTGTTTGTTCAAAAGAAAGTTTATAAAAAAAACATAATAGACATAAGTTTATTTATTCTGGGTATTTTTTAGGTATTGTTCTCTTTTTAAATGCATATAATTAACAACATAATTTATAAAATAGATCTTAATAGATATAATGATTGAAAAAACATTTCAAGATTGTGAGCATTAATATTAAAAATATTTCTTATTCGTTTAAGAATAAAACATTAGGCAGCTGTCTTGATATTTCAGTTGGTTCTGGTGAATTTGCTATTATAACTGGTGAAAGCGGTATTGGAAAAACAACTCTTCTAAATGTAATTGCTGGCCTTAAAAAACCTGATCATGGTGAAATTTATTTAGATCAAAAAATACTCAATAGCGAATCTGTATTTGTTGAGCCAGAAAATAGAAACATTGGTTATGTTTTTCAAGATTTTGCACTTTTTCCTCATATTAGTGTTACAAAAAATATTCTGTATGCATCAAAAGAAAAAAAAGATGACCTTCTACTATTTAAAAAATTTGTAGAGGCGCTTAATCTTGAAAATCATTTAAATAAGATGCCATATGAGCTCTCTGGTGGTTTGATGCAAAGAACAGCAATTTGTAGATCCTTGATGATGCAACCAAGTCTTTTATTAATGGATGAGCCCATTTCAAATTTAGATCACGAAAATGCAAATGCTGTTCAATTACTAGTTAGTGAATATGTGCAAAAGCGAAACATCCCTTGCTTAATTGTTTCTCATGATATTGATCAGTTTAATGAAATTAAATTTTCAAAAAAACTTCATATATCCTAATCCTTTTTTTCTAGTAATTCCTTTAAATGACTTAACCAAGCCGAATGTTCGTTTTCATATACTGATTTTAAATCAGAGTCTGATTTAAATATTTCAGCATTTGCTTGACTTGCTTTAATTGATTCTCCAGAAGCTATCATTGCAACTTTGCAAGCTCCAAGAGCAGTTGATTCAACATTTTCTGGTCTATAGATGTCCTTTTGTAAAGTATTAGCCAAAACTTGGCAAAAAGTTTTATTTGCAACCATTCCACCATCTACAAAAAGCTTATTTATTTTTATATCATTGTTTTCAAGAATAGTGGTTATTTCTTTTGTTTGAAAGGTAATTGAATGAAATGCTGCTGTAATCATATTTTCAATGGAAGAGTCTTGAGTTATACCGTAAAAACTTGCTCTAATTTTAGAATCCCAAAAAGGCGCACCCAAACCATTAAAAGCTGGTATGAATATAACTTTATTTGAGTCACCATTTCTATTTAAAAAGTGTTCGCTTTCGCTAGCATGTTTAAAAAATTTCATTTTGTCTCTTAACCATTGAATTATGTTTCCACATGAGTAGATGCTGCCTTCAAGAGCATAATGAACATTATTATTTATTTTATATGCAATAGTTGTAAGCATTCCCTCCTCTATATTTATAGGCCTATCTTCTGTGTTGACCATCAAAAAACAACCGGTACCGTATGTAGATTTCATATCACCCCTTTTAAAACAATCTTGTCCAACTAGAGCAGCTTGTTGGTCACCAATAACACCCATTATTGGGATTTCTTTTTTATTAACACATAAGGTGCCAAATTTATCATCACAAGACAAAACATCAGGTAGTATGCTTTTAGGAATATCAAACATCTCCAAAAGATCATCATCCCATTGCATGTCTTTGATATTATAAAGAAGCGTCCTAGATGCATTTGTAACATCTGTTAGATGATTTTTTTCTTTTGATAGTTTGTATATGAGGTAGCTGTCCACTGTACCAAATGCAAGATTGCCTTTTTCAGCCTGCTCTCTAGCTCCGTCTACATTATCAAGTATCCATTTAATTTTTGTTGCTGAAAAATAAGGATCAATTAAAAGTCCTGTCTTTTGTCTAACTTTTTCTTCAAGTCCTTTTGCTTTAAGTTCATTACAGTAACTTGATGTTCTTCTGTCCTGCCAAACAATTCCAGGATAAATAGGCTTTCCAGAAATTTTTGACCATATTATTGTTGTTTCCCTTTGGTTTGTTATTCCACATGCTTCAATACTGTCGACGCCATCAACAACATTGTCCAAAGTTTCGACAACTGAATTAAGAATATCATCAGGATTCAATTCAACCCATCCATCACTCGGATATGTTAGTGCGTATTCTATTTGTGAATCAGTTTGCTTCTCAAGGTTTGAATTAAAAATAATCGATCTTGAGCTGGTAGTGCCCTGATCTATAGCTAAATATTTTTTCATATTGTTCTCCAATTCATAATTATCCACAATTTATACACTTATTGCCAACAGCAAAAAAACACCTTATATACACCATATAGTGGGAAAAATTGAAATTGTCACAATATATTGTGTTTTTTTACTTGATTCTTTGTCCACAATTAGTATATTAGTACTTGGGAGAAAAAAGTTACCGTTACTGCAGACATACTTAGATTTTTCCAAAACAAAAACAGAATAGAAAACTCAAGACAGTTAACGAATTAGTGGGCAAAAAATAAATATGGAAGTACAACAGCAAGATAGTCAAGAAAAAAATAAACAACAAATTTCTGAAATAGAAACAACAGCTCCAGGAAAACTAAGAGTCATAAAAAGAAATGGCAAGGTTGTGCCTTTTGAAGACGATAAAATTAAAGTTGCAATAACCAAGGCATTCCTTGCAACAGAATCTGGAAACGCTGCAGCGAGTGAGAGAATACACAAGAAAGTTAATTTATTAACAGAAAACGTTATTGAAGTATTTCAAAGAAGGATGCCGTCAGGTGGCACTCTTCATATCGAAGAAATTCAAGACCAAGTCGAACTACAATTAATGAGGTCTGAGGAACTTGATGTTGCAAAATCATACATATTGTACAGAGCAGAAAGGTCGCAAGAACGAAAAAAGGAAGAGGTAAATATTGATTTACCAAATACACCGAACATAAATATCAAAAAAAGCGATGGCTCTCTAGTGCCTCTCGATGTTCAAAAGGTTGCAAGTTTGATAAACGACGCTTGTGATGGCTTGGATGAGGTATCTATGAACGAAGTTCTAGATGAGGCTCTAAAAAATCTCTATGATGGCGTTTCGATTTCAGATATGAGAACCAGCCTTGTAATGTCAGCAAGAACAAAAGTTGAGAAAGAGCCTAATTATTCATATGTGACAGCAAGAATTCTAATGGATCAAATTAGAAGTGAAGCACTAAATTTTTTAGGTGTTGCTGAAGAATCAACCTATCAAGAAATGGAAAAAAATTATTCAAAAGCTTTTGAGGCTTATATCGATAAGGGAATTGAACTTGATATTTTAAATCCGGAACTAAAGGAATTCGATCTTGAAAAATTGGGGAGAGCAATTGACTATACAAGAGATAATCAATTTACATACCTTGGTCTGCAGACACTATACGACAGATACTTTATACATTGTGATGATGTTAGATATGAGCTGCCGCAAGTATTTTTTATGAGGGTCTCAATGGGTTTATCATTGGAAGAAGATAACAGAGAGGAAAGAGCAATAGAATTTTATAACCTTCTATCAAGTTTTGATTATATGAGCTCAACACCTACCCTGTTTAACTCTGGGACGAAAAGACCACAACTATCATCTTGCTATTTAACTACAATTCCAGATGACCTTGATGGCATCTTTTCAGCAATGAAAGATAACGCTTTGTTATCAAAGTGGGCTGGAGGATTAGGAAATGATTGGACACCGGTTAGAGCAATGAACTCATACATAAAAGGAACGAATGGAAAGAGTCAAGGAGTTGTTCCGTTTCTTAAAGTTGCCAATGATACAGCTGTAGCAGTCAATCAAGGTGGAAAAAGAAAAGGTGCAATGTGTGGTTATTTAGAAACATGGCATCTTGATATCGAGGAGTTTCTTGAGCTAAGAAAAAATACTGGCGATGAAAGAAGAAGAACACATGATATGAATACAGCAAATTGGGTTCCTGATTTATTCATGAAAAGAGTTGAAAAGGATGAAAATTGGACACTTTTTTCACCAGGAGAAACTCCGGATCTACACGATCTAATAGGTAAAGCTTTTGAAGAAAAATATGTAGAGTATGAGAAAAAAGCAGAAAGTGGCGAAATTAATCAATCAAAATCGGTGCCAGCAAAGGAATTATGGAGAAAGATGCTTACAATGCTGTTTGAAACAGGCCACCCATGGATAACATTTAAAGATGCATGTAATTTAAGATCTCCACAACAACACACTGGTGTAATTCACTCATCAAATTTATGCACCGAGATCACGTTAAATACAAGCGCAGATAAAGAAATCGCAGTATGTAATTTAGGTTCTGTGAATCTTGCTAATCACATGAAGAATGGTAAGTTGGATGAAGAAAAAGTTAAACAAACAGTGTCAACAGCAATTAGAATGCTCGATAATGTAATTAACATAAACTACTATTCTGTAGATACTGCAAAAAACTCTAATTTTAAACATAGGCCAATAGGACTTGGTCTCATGGGCTTTCAAGATGCCTTATACCTTCAGGATATACCATACTGCAGTGAGGAGGCAGTTGAATTTGCAGATAGAAGCATGGAACTAATAAGCTATAGCGCAATTCATGCATCAACAGAGCTTGCAAAAGAAAGAGGTGCTTATGAGAGCTTTGAAGGCTCTCTTTGGAGTAAAGGTATTCTGCCGAAAGATTCTATTGATATTCTTGAAGAAAACAGAGGAAAAGAGTTTATAAAAGTTGATAAATCTCAAACATTAGATTGGGACACGCTTAGAAAAAAAGTTATAAAAGACGGAATGAGAAACTCAAATGTTATGGCGATAGCACCCACTGCAACAATTTCAAACATTACAGGCGTTACACAATCGATTGAGCCAACATATCAAAATTTATATGTGAAATCTAATTTGTCAGGTGAGTTTACTATTGTAAATCCACACCTGGTAAGAAAATTGAAAGATTTAGGTCTCTGGGATGATGTAATGATCAATGACCTAAAATATTTTGAGGGAAGCTTATCAGAAATATCCAGAATACCTGACAATATAAAAAAACTGTTTTCAACTGCTTTTGAAATTGAGCCAAGATACATTGTTGAATCAGCAAGTAGAAGACAAAAATGGATTGATCAAGCTCAATCACTAAATCTGTATATAGGAAATGCGGATGGTAAAAAGTTAGATATTACATACAGAATGGCATGGTACTCAGGTCTTAAAACAACATACTATTTAAGATCGATTGCTGCAACATCAACAGAAAAATCAACTGTACAACAAGGAAAACTAAACGCAGTTAGCGCTGATACAAGTCAGTCATCTGCTCAAGAATTGGGGGCCCCTGCTCCAATTCCTGATGCTTGCTCTCTGGATGATCCAGATTGCGAAGCATGCCAATAAATAAAGGAGAAATAATATGCTAAATTGGGATGATTACGGAAAAGAGGAAAATACAACTCCTCAGGCAACACCGGAAGTAAATAACGAAGTCGTGAAACAGACTGCAGAAACAGTTGCACAAGAAAAACCACCTGTACAAAATTCAGTACAGACAGAAACTCTGCAAACAAATACAAATATTGGTGAGGGTTCAAGAGCTGAAGCTGCAAGAAAGGCAGTAAATGAAATAGATGAAGCTGCAGGAAACGAAGAGCTTGATGAAATGATGGCAAATGCTGGTAGAGTTCAGGTTGATCAAAAAATGATGATTAATTGTAAGGCTGATCTCAATCAATTAGTACCTTTCAAGTATGACTGGGCATGGCAAAAATATCTTGATGGAAGTGCTAATCATTGGATGCCACAAGAAATTAATATGACAAATGATATCGTCCTATGGAAATCTGAAGACGGTCTTACTGAAGATGAAAGAGTCATTGTAAAAAGAAATTTAGGTTTCTTTTCAACAGCAGATTCTTTAGTTGCTAATAATCTTGTGCTTGCTTTATATAGATTAATTACAAATCCTGAATGTAGACAATATATTCTTAGACAAAGTCTTGAGGAAGCAATACATACTCATGCATACCAGTATTGCATTGAATCATTAGGTATGGATGAAGGTGAAATATTCAATATGTACAGAGAGGTTCCTTGTGTAGCAAGAAAAGCTTCATGGGGTCTCAAGTATACACAAGAAATATCTGACCCTGATTTTAAAACTGGAACTGAGGAAACCGATAAACAATTACTTAAAAATTTAATTGCCTTTTATTGTGTTCTAGAAGGTATTTTCTTTTACTGTGGTTTTACACAAATACTCTCAATGGGAAGAAGAAATAAGATGACTGGAACAGCCGAACAATTTCAATATATATTGAGAGATGAATCGATGCATGTTAATTTCGGTATTGATGTAATAAATCAAATAAAAATAGAAAATCCTAATCTTTGGGATGATCAAATGAAATCAGATGCTGCACAAATGATTCTTGAAGGAACAGAGTTAGAAATTCAGTACGCAAGAGACACTATGCCAAGAGGTGTACTTGGAATGAATGCTGCAATGATGGAAGAGTACTTAAAATTCATTGCAAATAGAAGACTTACGCAACTTGGTCTAGATGAAGAGTTCACTGGTGTTAGTAATCCATTCCCATGGATGTCAGAAATAATTGATTTAAGAAAAGAGAAGAACTTCTTTGAAACAAGGGTTACTGAGTATCAAGTTGGTGGTGCTTTAAACTGGGAATAAGGTTTGAAGATATATTCAAGCCCTGTTGCTCCCAGTCCAAGAAAAGTAATAATATTTATTGCCGAAAAAGGTATAAAAGATATAGAAATTGAAAACCTTGATCTTGGAAAACTAGAACATAAAACAGCTCACTATAAAAAAATCGCACCTAATTCGAGAGTTCCTGCTCTCGAGTTAGATGATGGTCAAATTATTTTGGAAACAACAGCGATATGTAGATACCTTGAATGTATCTATCCTGAGCCAAATATGTTTGGATCAAGCTCCATGGAAATTGCTCAAATAGAAATGTGGTATTCAAGGATTTCATTTGAATTAATGATGCCGTTAATGCACGGATTTAGGCACACACATCCACATATGGCTCAATTAGAAAATCAAAATAATGAGTTTGGAATTTCACAAAGAGAACTTGCCATCAAATCACTAAAATATTACGAGGAGATTATATTAGATAAAGATTTTATTTCTTGTAATAAATTTACATATGCTGATATTCAAATGGTTACCTCTCTTCAATTTCTTGTAAGGCTGAATAGGATAGATATCTTAGATTATCCTAATTTAGATAGTTATATTAAAAATATAGCGGCAAGACCTAGCTTTCTTTCTAATTAGTTATTAATTAATTCAAAAAACTTAAGAGTTTGCTCCCCTCCATTTTGAAGAGCTCTAGCATTAGTCATGTCTGAAATTTTATCCCAGCTTGCGTGAATATTTTCAGGAGTCATGTCCTCACCCATGCCAAGTGATACTCCCATGGTTTCGTGAATAAATATTCTTGAGAATACACCGGCTCCAGCCGCCATGATTGCACCATTCGGAGCATGTTCGCTAGAAAGATATATTACAGCAGGAGTAACAAATTCTGGTTGTAAATTCTTTCCAAAATCCTCAGGTATTAGTCCTTCAGTCATTCTGGTGTATGCAACAGGCGTTATAGAATTTGTGAATATATTTTTGTTTTGGCCTTCTAACTTAAGCGTGTTCATAAGTCCAACCATTGCCATTTTTGCCGAGCCATAGTTAGTCTGACCAAAATTACCAAAAACTCCACTTGATGAGCTTGTAAAAATAATTCTTCCATATTCTTGTTCTCTCATAATTGGAAAAACAGAATGAGTACAATTTAAAGTACCCTGAAAATGAACATCCATAACGACATTAAAATCATCTATTGTTACTTTATGAAAGCTTTTATCCCTAAGAATTCCTGCATTATTTACAAGAATATCTATTCTGCCCCACTTCATCATTGTCTGCTCAACCATTGCCTGGATTGCATCTAAATCGGTAACACTTGCACCATTAGATATCGCTTCTCCACCGTTAGATTTGATTTGCTCAACTACCTCCTCAGCTGCACTACTTGCTCCACTTCCATCAACGCTTCCTCCGAGATCATTAACAACGACCTTAGCTCCTCTTTTTGCAAGTTCAAGGGCATGTTGTTTTCCAATACCTCCTCCAGCACCGGTTACTATTGCAACCCTATCATCAAATCTTATGCTCATTTGTTAACTCCAATTAATAGACTATTTAATTTTCCTATATTTTAATCAAAAAAAAACTCATTTACTATGAAATAAAAATAAGGATTAGATCTAAATTTAGGAATATAATTACTATCATTAATAATTTATTTTAAGGAAAGAAAATGAGCTCTTCAGTAAAAGTAGTTGTAACAGGAGCAGCTGGACAAATTGCGTATTCATTGATACCAAGACTGGTTGATGGAAAAACATTTGGTAACAGAAAAGTTGATCTCTCTCTTGTAGAAATACCACAGGTAGTCAGCAAACTTGAAGGTTTAGTGATGGAGTTAGAAGACTCATATTTCCCAAATATGGGCACAGTAAGCTATACAGATGATTTTAAAGAGGCATCTAAAGACGCTGACTGGTTTTTGTTAGTTGGGAGCATCCCAAGAGGCATAGTCTATAACGGTAAAAAAATTGAAGAAAGGTCTGATTTGTTGAGTATAAATGGTGGAATCTTTGTTGATCAAGGTCAAGCAATTGGCAGTTATGGAAAAATGGATGCAAAGATTCTAGTTGTAGGAAATCCCGCAAATACAAATGCTTTTATAGGTAAAAATGCCGCAAAAAATAATTCGCAATTTTGGATGGCTATGACAATGCTGGACTCTAATAGAGCTAAATCAATTATTTCAAAAAAAACAAATAGCAATATTTCAGACATAAAGAATATGATTATATGGGGTAATCATAGCCCTACAATGTATCCCGATGCTGAAAATGTGATAATTAATGGTTCTCTTGGCAGCATATTTCTCAATGATCAATGCTGGATTGAAGAAAGCTTTATTCCATCTGTTCAACAAAGAGGAAAAGCTGTGATAGATGCAAGAGGTGCATCCTCTGCAACATCAGCTGCAAAAGCTGCTATAGATACAGTCATAGCATGCGAACAACCAACTGAGTCTGGTTTTTGCTTCAGCGCAGCCATAACAAGTGATGGGTCTTATGATATTCCAGAAGGTTTAATTTGTGGTTTTCCATTAATCAGATTGGATAATGGTGCTATTGAAATCAAACGAGATTTATCACTTTCAGAATTTGCAAAAGAAAAAATAAATCTTTCTATTGAAGAACTATTAGCTGAAAAAGAAGCAGTAGAACATCTTATGAAATGATTAAAAAAGAAAAGATACTTCATAGTTATATATTTAACATTGTTGAGGATGAAAAACCAAAAGAATTAATAATTATTACCAAACAAGATGTTTCAAAACTAATCAAAAGACTTGAGAAATCTAAAATTCATAATATAAATATTTTTCCTAATATTAAAAAAGAATACAAAGATAATTGCGATCTTTTTTTCGTACTAGAAGATATTAAAGTTTCTGATATTGATGTGGGAATTATTAAAAACTTATTGAGTCAAAAAATTGTTATATTCAATGATTTTAAAAATGATATAAAAATTGATGAAATGATGATTAAGCTTGGTTTTCAAACTGAATTAAGAGATCAAAATAATAAACTTAAATGTTACTCATATAATTTAAAAACTTATAACAATAAAAGAACATGGAATAATTCAAAAGGATGGGCAAATCCTGAAAATTTTGACAAATTTAGATGGTAATAACCGAGTTTTAAATAAAATTTAGGATTTTAATTGAGGAAATAAAAGAACATCTCTTATTGATGACTGATTTGTTAACAACATAACTAACCTATCAACACCCAATCCCACACCAACAGCCGGAGGCATTCCATGCTCTAATGCAGTAATATAATCTTGGTCATAATCCATTGCTTCTTTATCTCCTGAATTCTTTGCTGCAACTTGATCTTCAAATCTGGATGCCTGGTCATCAGGATCATTTAATTCACAAAAACCATTTGCAAACTCTTTGCCTCCAACAAAAAGTTCAAATCTATCAGCAAAGTCAGGATTTTCTTCATTTCTTCTTGATAAAGGCGAGACTTCAACAGGGTATTCAGTTACAAAAGTAGGATCTATAAGTTTAGATTCAACTGTCTCTTCAAAAATCTCAAGCAATAATCTGCCACATCCCCATCCTTCTTCAACCTTTATTTTTTTATTGTTTAAAAAACTAACTAATTTTTTTTCATCTTTTAGATCAGATTCCGATAAATCTGGATTGTGATTAAGGACTAAGTTTGTAAGAGTTGATTGATTAAATTTTTTCAGATTTATTGAAATGCCGTCCCACTCAATCACATCATTACATTCAGCTGCAGATGCCGCATTGGTTATTATATCTCTTGTGAGATCCATCTGATCTTGCATAGATGCATATGCCTGATACCATTCCATCATAGTAAATTCTGGATTGTGTTTCGTAGACAAGCCTTCATTTCTGAAACTTCTATTAATTTCAAAAACTTTGTCAAATCCTCCAACCAATAACCTTTTTAAATAAAGCTCAGGCGCTATTCTTAGAAATAAGTCTTGTCCTAGAGCATTATGCTGAGTAACGAATGGTCTAGCCACAGCGCCTCCAGCAAGAGGATGCATCATTGGAGTTTCAACCTCTAAATAGCCACACTCATTCATTTTCTTCCTCATTGAATCAATTATTTTTGTTCTCTTTATAAAGACCTGTTTTGTTTCGTTGTTTGTCATTAAGTCAAGATATCTTTGTCTATATCTTGCTTCTATGTCTTTTAAACCTTTAAATTTTTCAGGCATTGGTCTTAATGATTTTGTGATCATTTCAAGATCCCAAACATCTATAGTTAGTTCGTCTGTCTTAGTTTTGAACAATGATCCTGACACACCAACAATATCTCCAAGATCCCAGGTTTTAAAATCCTCATATACAGACTCGTCAACATTATTTTTTGTTACATAAATTTGTATGTCACCAGACGCATCTCTTAAGGTCGCAAAGCTTGCATTACCCATTACTCTTTTAAGAACAATACGTCCTGCTACAGAGATATTTTTAATATTTTCTTTGACTAACTCTTCTTTTGTAAACATCCCATAATCTTTATGTAATTTCTGAGCATTATCGGATGGTTTAAAAGAGTTTCCGTAGGCATTGCCCTTATTTCGAAGCTGTTCTAATTTTTTTCTTCTTTCTTCTATTAAGGCTTTTTCGCCACTTGAACTATCTTTTTCCATTTAAACGCCTGCTTTTAGAGATGATTTCATAAAATCATCCAAATCTCCATTTAAAACTGCATTTGTATTGCCTGTTTCAAAATTTGTTCTTAAATCCTTTATCCTTGATTGATCCAATACATAGGATCTTATCTGACTTCCCCATCCTATATCTGATTTGCTATCCTCAAGAATCTGCTGTTCTTCGTTTTGTTTTTGTAATTCTAACTCGTAAAGCTTAGATTTTAATTGTTTTAATGCATTTTCTTTATTTTTATGTTGAGANCTGTCACTTTGNGATTGAGCAACTATCCCTGAAGGAATATGAGTAAGCCTTACAGCTGAATCAGTTTTATTAACATGCTGACCTCCAGCNCCTGAAGCTCTATATGTATCAATTCGTAAATCAGCTTTATTTAAAACAACTTCAATTGAGTCATCTATCTCAGGAGAAATAAAAACAGATGCAAAAGATGTATGTCTTCTATTTCCTGAATCAAATGGAGATTTTCTTACTAGTCTATGTATGCCTGTTTCTGTTCTAAGCCAGCCATATGCATAATCACCCTCCACATGAANTGAGGCCGATTTTATGCCAGCTACTTCACCATAAGAAATCTCAGCCAGTTCAACAGAAAAATTTCTGCTTTCAGCCCATTTTGTATACATTCTTAATAGCATTTCAGCCCAATCTTGAGCCTCTGTACCNCCTGAACCAGATTGAATTTCAATAAAAGCTGATGATGGNTCCATTTTATTTTTAAACATCTTGCTAAATTCGAGCTCTTCTATAGATGATCTTAGTTGATTTGTTTCATTTAATATTTCTTCAAGAGAACTATCATCATTTTCTTCAATAGAAACGTCTAATAACAATATTGAATCAGATAATTTATTTTCTACATCTTGATATGACGCTAAAACTTTTTCTAAAGATGTTTTTTCTTTACTAAGTCTTTGAGACAGATCTAAATTTGACCATACCTCTTCTTTTGAAAGCTGAATTTCAATTTCGCCTAATTGTTTTGATTTTTGATCAATTAGTAACACATTAGTTTTAATTTCCTGAAGTCTCTCCTCAAGCTCAGATAATAATANTTTCAATTCTTGGGTATCCAATTAATTATTCTCTTTAATAAAATTAAAAATTGACTNGTCATTTTTTGATAGTCTATAAATGACTTCTTTTTTATTTAAAATATTTTTTAGGTTATTTGGCAGTTCTTTTAAATAAATCTCTGCGTCTTTAAGTGCGGATGGAAATTTAGCTGGATGTGCTGTTGCTAAAATTGTTGTTTTATTATTTAAATTATTTTTCAGATTTAATGCTGCATCTGCTGCAACAGCTGTGTGAGGATCCATTACATAATCAAATTTATCAGAAAAAAATTTCATGCAATTTACTGTAGATTTATCATCTACGCTATAACTAGCAAACAATCGAGAAGATTTTTCCCAATTATTAACTCTTATTTTCATATTTTTCTTTGGAAATTCAGAGTAAAGCTCTGCACATGATTCNGAATCACGATTTANATAAAAATCATATATCAATCTTTCAAAGTTGCTAGCAANACTTATATCCATACTTGGGGATATTGTTTCAGTTACANCTAATTTTGAATAATCATTTTTCTTAAAAAATCTATCTAAAATGTCATTAGAATTAACTGCTACTATAATTTTTGAAAGTGGCATGCCCATTTTTGATGCAGCATAACATGCAAATACATTGCCAAAATTTCCAGTAGGGACAGAAAAGTTTAATGGTTGTGANAAATTATTAATTTTTAAAGATGCATAAAAGTAATAACAAATTTGACCTATAATTCTCACCCANTTTATTGAATTAACTGCTAACAGATATTGATTACTTTTTAAAAAAGATCTCTCTTTAAATCCTTTTTTTACAATATCCTGACAATCATCAAAAGTGCCATCTACAATTATNGGAAAGACATTTGAACTATTAGTGGTTGTCATTTGTCTTCTTTGTATTTCTGACATATTCCCTTCTGGAATTAATATAAAGCTCTTTATACTATTAAAGTTTTTACATGCATCAATTGCAGCTGAACCAGTATCCCCGGAGGTTGCTCCAAACACAATTGCTGTTTTATTCTTATTTTCTAAAGTTTTGTTGAAAAAAGCTGCAGCTAGTTGAAGTCCAAAGTCTTTAAATGCAGATGTTGGCCCATGAAATAATTCTAAAATTGATATAGAAGGATCAATGTCTATAACTTTTAATAGATCTTTTTCATCAAAATCATGCCANGTATCATCTAGTATTTCTTCAANATCTTCATTTGAAAATGAGGATCCTGTAAATTTTGGAACAACATGTTTTGCNACATCTATAAAATTATCAGCATTTTTTAGAGTATCCAGATCAATCTGAGGCCATTCATCTGGCATAAATAAACCTCCATCTGAAGCCAATCCTTGAAGCAGAACCTCTTCAAAATTTTTATTTTTATCTTTACCTCTTGTGCTATGAAAAAACATTTTAAGATTCTATTCTTATGGACTTGATATCTTCGATATATTCAAGATCGCTTAATTTTTTTGTAAAACTATATTTATCAGTTTCTTTNATAANCCCTGTGATTATGAAAAGCGAATATGAACTTTTATACATTTTTTTTGAAATTGATTTTATTGTAAAGTTTGATTTTTGAAATAGCTCCTTAATTGAGTGCTCTTCATCAACATCANTTTTAACCTTAATATGAAAGTAATTTTTAAAAGATAAATTTTCTATTGATATAGATTCTTTATTATTTTTATGTTCTGTATAGTTTTGATCTTCAGAACCATTGATTGAATTAGCAATACAAACTAAATCTGATATTATTCCAGAGGCTGTAGATTCCTGTCCTGCACCAGATCCAGCAACATGCAACGTGCCAAGTAAATCGGTTTCAATTTCAATACCATTTCTTACGCCTTTCAAATTTGCTAGATAGTTATTTTTATCAATTATTACTGGATGAACTCTTAAATCAATGGTGTTCTCTAATTCNGATGCTATAGCAAGATGTTTAATTGAATAATTTTGTTCGGAAGCAAATTTAAAGTCTTCTGAATCAATTTTAGTAATACCCTCAATATGAAATTCTTCTGGGGGTAGTTTAGTTCCAAATGCAAGTGAAGATAAAATCCCAATTTTGTGAGCAGCATCCAAACCATCAATATCAAATGATGGATCAGGCTCTGCATAACCCTCGCTTTGTGCCAAAGAGAGAGTTGATTCGAACTCTTCNCCCTCTTCCATTTGAGATAAGATAAAATTTGATGTTCCATTTAACATACCAGAAATCTTTGAAACCTTATTTGCAGCNAGTTCCTCTTTCAACATTTTAATTATNGGNGTGCCCGCACATACAGATGATTCAAATAAAACATTTACATTATTTTTTTTAGCTAATGTAAATATTTCATCGCCATGATGATAAAGAACTGCTTTATTTGCTGTTACAACATGAATTCCTTTGCTAATGGCTTTTAAAATTAATTCACGTGCAGTACTGATTCCCCCAATAAGTTCAACAAGGACGTCAATATCGTGATCTAAAACATCAAAGATATTTCTTTCCACAANAATATCTTCTGGATCACATTTTGGATTATCTTTTCTTGCTCCAATAACAACAATATCAACATTAATATTAGTATTAATGTAGAGTTCATTGGAGTTACTTTTTAAAATTTTATAAAGTCCAGTAGCAACATTTCCCCATCCACAAATACCAATTTTTAGATTTTTCATAATTTATCCCCCAAGCTTTTCCAATAATTCTTTTGGTGGATAGTATCCTGGAAAGAGTTCACCTTTTTCTGTAATTATTGCGGGAGTCCCGGTTATGCCAATTTTTTTCCCAATGCTGTAGTGTTTAGCAATAGGTTGAGTATCACAGAAATTTGGAGCTAAATTTTTNTCTTTNTTTANTATAGTAATTGATGATNTGGGATCCTCTGAGCACCACGCACTAACCATTTTTGTAAATGATTCTGTGCCTATTCCTGATCTAGGAAATGCAGCATAGTTGATTGAAATGCCTAGATTATTATATTCTTGAATCTGATTGTGNAATTTCCTACAGTATCCACAATCAACGTCAGTAAAAATAGTAATTAAATATTTTTCTTGACGTGATTGGAATGAAATTAATTCATTGCTNTCAATATTTTTCAAGACTGAAAGCCTCTTTTGAAGAATCTCTTTGTTTGTTAAATTTTCAATTTTNGATGNACCNATTTTAAACATTTCACCGTAAATAAAATAATTACCATCACTTGAAACATACAATGGCTGAATATCTCCATAATAAACTTTAAAGATTCCAGGAAAATCTGACTTTTCTATTGATTCAATTGTTGAGCTTGGAGGTAAGATTTTTAATATTTTTTCTTCAATTTGTTCTTCATTTGCATNGACGATAAAAGATAAAGTGAATATAAGAATTATTATAGTTTTACTATTCATATTAACCCCTTGGATGATGTTTTTTTANAACATCTCCTAACCTTTGCTTTGCTATATGAGTATATATTTGAGTTGTTGATAAGTCACTATGGCCTAATAAAAGCTGAACTGATCTAAGATCAGCCCCTCTATTNAGNAGNTGTGTTGCAAAAGCATGTCTTAAAGTGTGNGGTGATATTTTGTGATTTAAATTTACCCTCTTTAGATAAATCTTCATCCTTTTCCAGAATGTTATTCTAGATATTTTTGTTCCTCTATTTGATAAAAATACTTCTTTAGTATTNGANTTTGGTCTATTAGAAATGTATTCAGATAAATATTCATTTGCTGATTCGCCAAAAGGTATTAGTCTTTCTTTGGAACCTTTTCCCAAAACTTTGATGACAGATCTGTTCAAGTCTATATCTGTAATTTTTAAGTTAATTAATTCAGATATTCTCATACCAGTTGCATAAAGCATTTCAATCATCGCCTTATCTCTTCTTTCGATTTTGTTTTCAGTATTTGGACAATCAAGAAGCTTATCAATATCTTTTTCAGAAATAGATATAGGCAATTGCTGAATCTTCTTTGGGATTACAATGTCATTAATTGGTGATGATAAGATAAGCTTTTTTCCTAATAAAAATATGTAGAATGTTTTTAAGGAAGATATTTTTCTGCTTACAGAAGAACTTTTCAATCCGGAATGAAGTAAAAACGCAATGTACTTATTTATAAGGGTTTCAGTAATTTCTAAGTAGCTTAAACTACTGTTTTTATTATTCCAACTAAGAAACTTCTTGATATCGTTTTGATACGAAATTAATGTATTTTTTGAGAGACCTTTTTCTATTAAGAGATAATTTAAAAAAGATCTAAGATTTGGATCTTCTTCAATTACAGATTGCATTATATTAGTCTAATCTTTCTTTAATTCTTGCAGACTTTCCAGATCTTTCTCTAAGATAGAATAACTTAGCCTGTCTTACATCACCCTTTCTTTTAACTTTAATTGATTCAATCATTGGGCTGTGAGTTTGAAATGTTCTTTCAACACCTATTCCACTTGAAATTTTTCTCACAATGAAAGAAGAATTAAGGCCAGCTTTTTTTACACCCATTACAACACCTTCAAAAGCCTGCAATCTTGTTCTTTCGCCTTCTCTCACTCTCACTGAGACTACAAGAGTATCGCCAGGCCTGAACTCAGGAATATCTGTTTTCATTTGTTTTGCTTCAAATTCATTAATTATTTGAGCTGGTGTCTTTTCATGGAGTGATATTTTGACTTTATTCTCTTCAGCTGATTCTTCCTCTGCTGGTGCTTCTTCTTCTGTCGGAGCTTCTTCTTCAACTGGAGCTTCTTCTGCTGGAGCTTCTTCTACTGGAGCTTCTTCTTGTGACTCTTCTTTAGCTGCTACCTCAGCCATAACTGTAGCTGCATCATCAACTGCACTTGGTGAAGGAGATTGATTGAAATGTAGGTCCCAAGCTTCTAATAACTTAGCTTTGGTTAAATTAATATCTAGATCAAGTCCATTCTCTTTAGCAGCTTCAACAATATCTGCTTTTTTCATTTTATTTAATGCAGTTTTACTTATAGATTCGGTATTTACTTTAGGATCTTCAGATG
>PBKI01000003.1 GCA_002721385.1 Gammaproteobacteria bacterium | reverse complement strand
AGAGAGGCATAAAAATGGCTAGAGAAAAATTCGAGAGAACCTTACCTCACGTAAATGTGGGTACTGTAGGTCACGTTGATCACGGTAAAACTACATTGACAGCTGCTTTAACAAAAGTTGCTGCTGAGGTATTCGGTGGAGATGCAGTTGATTTTGCTAATATCGATAACGCACCTGAAGAAAGAGAGAGAGGAATAACAATTGCTACATCTCACGTAGAGTATGTGTCTACTGCTAGACACTATGCACACGTAGATTGTCCAGGTCACGCAGACTATGTGAAAAATATGATCACTGGTGCTGCTCAAATGGACGGAGCAATCTTAGTTGTAAGTGCTGCTGACGGACCAATGCCACAAACAAGAGAGCATATACTTTTAGCTAGACAAGTTGGTGTTCCATATATTGTTGTATACATGAATAAAGCAGATCAAAATGATGATCCTGAAATGATTGAACTTGTTGAAATGGAAATTAGAGAATTATTGAATGAATATGAATTTCCAGGTGACGATACTCCAATAATCGTAGGAAGTGCATTAAAGGCTCTAGAAGGTGATACATCTGAAATTGGTGTACCTTCAGTTCAAAAATTAATTGAAACACTTGATACATATGTTCCTGAGCCTGAAAGACCTGTAGATGGTAATTTCTTAATGCCAATCGAAGATGTTTTTACAATTTCAGGAAGAGGTACAGTTGTTACTGGAAGAATCGAAACAGGTATCGTAAATACTGGTGATCCTTTAGAAATTGTTGGAATTAAAGAAACTACATCAACAACTTGTACAGGTGTTGAAATGTTTAGAAAATCCCTTGATGAAGGTCGAGCTGGTGAAAATTGCGGTATTTTATTAAGAGGTGTTGAGAGAGAGGCCGTTGAAAGAGGGCAAGTAATATCAAAACCGGGCGCGATTACACCACATACAAAATTTGAAGCTGAAATTTATGTTTTAAGTAAAGACGAAGGTGGAAGACATACACCATTTATGAATAATTACAGACCACAATTCTACTTCAGAACGACTGATGTAACCGGTGCATGCGAATTACCAGATGGTGTAGAAATGGTAATGCCTGGTGATAACATTAAAATGGTTGTTTCTTTGATTGCTCCAATTGCAATGGACGAAGGACTGAAGTTTGCGATCAGAGAAGGCGGAAGAACTGTTGGTGCTGGCGTAGTATCAAAAATAGTAGAGTAAAATAAGACTTTTGAGCCGAGACTATAGGTCTCGGCTTGCTTGTCTTTGGAGATTATGGAAAAAGTTATTAGGCCAGTGGCTCAATTGGTAGAGCATCGGTCTCCAAAACCGGGGGTTGGGGGTTCGAGTCCCTCCTGGCCTGCCAGATGGACCTAATGGAGAGAGAGTATTTAGTTATGAATAAAGGATCAACTTCAAAAACTCTTGATAATCTAAAGTGGTTATTAGCTTTAGCTGTTTTTACAACAGCAGTTGTTGGAAATAGTTACTTTGTTGAGGTCGCATTTTTATATAGAGTCATTGGAGTTCTCGTTCTATTTATTATTGGACTTGCGATAATATCAATTACAAGTTTCGGCTCTAACGCGATTAAATTAATGAAAGAGTCTAGAACTGAAATAAGAAAAGTTGTTTGGCCTAGCAGAATGGAAACCACACAGACATTTATGATTGTTTTCGGGGCAATAGTTGTTCTATGTTTATTCTTTTGGGGATTAGAATCATTTTTGAGTTTTTTAACAAGGATAGTTTTGGGTTAATTTATGGATTGGTACGTAATACAAGCTTATTCTGGATATGAACAAAAGGTGAAAGCTGCTTTGGAAGAGAGAATATCTCTCAATAATTTATCGGAGAAATTTGGTGAAATTTTAATACCAACTGAACAGATTGTTGAGCTTAAAGGTGGAGCAAAAAAAACAACCGAAAGAAAGTTTTTCCCAGGCTATATATTGATTCAAATGAATCTTGAAGATGATTCTTGGCAACTTGTTAAATCAACACCAAGAGTTTCTGGTTTTGTAGGTGGAACTAGAGATAATCCACTCCCAATTTCTGAGGAAGATGTAAATAACATTATAAATAGAATTGAGATTGGAGAGGACGCACCAGCTCCTAAGACCATTTATGAACCAGGTGAAGTAATTAGAGTTTGTGACGGACCATTTAATGATTTCAATGGTGTAGTTGAAAGCGTTGACTATGAAAGAAATATGGTTAAAGTTTCTGTCCAAATATTAGGAAGAGCCACCCCGGTTGAATTAGATTTCATGCAAATAGAGAAAACATAATGGCAAAAAAAATAGTAAACGTTCTTAAGTTACAGATTCCAGCAGGTGGCGCGAATCCGAGTCCACCAGTTGGNCCTGCNCTTGGTCAAGTTGGCTTAAATATTATGGACTTCTGTAATGCTTTTAATACTGCAACACAAGAATCAGAGAAAGGNATGCCNCTNCCTGTTGTTATTAATGTTTACGAAGATAAGTCCTTTGATTTTGTTGTNAAGACACCTCCAGCAGCGGTTCTTATNAGAAAAGCTTTAAATATTCAAAAAGGAAGNGGAGAACCAAATAGAGATAAAGTTGGAAAATTAACAAGAAATCAATTAGAGGATATTGCTAAAACTAAAGAACCTGATTTAAATGCTAATGATATAGATGCAGCAGTAAAAATAATTGCTGGTACTGCAAGAAGTATGGGTGTTGATGTAGAACTATGAGTAAATTAACTAAAAAACAAAAAATTATCCAAGAAAAACTTGATCCAGAAAAGTCTTATTCAGTTGATGAGGCTATGGAAATAATGCAATCAGTAAAGTCTGAAAAGTTTGATGAATCTGTTGATATATCAGTAAAGCTTGGTGTAGATCCTAATAAATCTGATCAAAATGTCAGAGGTGCTGTCACTTTGCCAAACAGCTTAGGCAAAGATGTAATTGTTGCAGTATTTGCNGATGGTGACAAAGCGGNTGAAGCAAACACAGCTGGNGCAGACTTTGTTGGAATGGATGATTTGTCAGAAAAATTTACAAAAGAAGAAATTTCAGTTGATGTTGTCATAGCAACTAACTCAGCTATGAAAGTTGTCGGAAAACTTGGACAAGTTTTAGGTCCTAAAGGATTAATGCCAAATCCAAAAGTTGGCACCGTGTCAGATGATGTTGCAACAGCTATNAAAAATGTAAAAGCNGGCCAAGTAAGGTTTAGAACAGATAAGAATGGAATTATTCACGGNAGCATTGGCAAGGTTGCTTTTGAAAGCAGNAAGATTAAGGCAAATGCCTCTGCATTATTAGAAGAGTTAAAAAAGTTAAAACCAGCTTCTGCTAAAGGAGTTTATATAAATAATATTTCATTGANTAGCTCGATGGGACCCGGAATTAAAATTAATTCAGGAGAGTTGGTATAAAGTTTTAACNATGTAGAAATACATAGTTAGATTGTTGCGTTTACGCAGCCGTCAAAGACCGCAGGTGTCGAAAGACTTAATTGCCTGCGTAGGTGGTGTGCAAATTGTAATTATGCAATTTGTCGCCGAATAGCCGAAAGGCTTTAATTGGAGAATTGCTGTGGCATTATCTAAAATTGAAAAAGAAAATATAGTCAAAGATGTTAAAGAGGTTGCATCAAATGCATCATCTCTTGTTATATCGGATGCTAGAGGTTTNAAAGTTTCAGAGCTATCTGAAATACGAAATAAGGCTACTCAGTCTGGAATTCATATTCAAGTAATAAAGAATTCTTTGGCTAAATTGGCTTTTGAGGGTACTGATTTTGGTTGTTCTGATGAAGTATTATTTGGACCTTCTCTATTTGCTTTTTCTTTTGAAGAGCCAGGTGCGGCGGCTAAATTACTTAAAACNTATGCGAAAAATTTTGANGAACTAGAGATTAAAGCTTTAGTAGTTGAAGGACAATTATTAGACGGAAGTCAAATTGATATTTTGGCCAAGCTACCATCAAAAGANGAAGCATATGGATTAATAGCCAACGTTCTTCAAGCTCCGGTAAGTAAATTTNCTACTTTATTAAATGAAGTACCAAGNAAGCTTGCAAGAGTATTATCAGCAGTTCGTGACCAAAAAGAGGCGTCAGCCTAATTATAAGGAGATAAAAATGGCAACTAATAAAGATGATATTTTGAAAGCAATAGAGGAAATGTCCGTAATGGATCTTGTTGATTTGATTTCTGCTATTGAAGAAAAATTTGGTGTTACAGCTGCTGCNGCAGTTGCAGCCGCACCAGCAGCAGGTGGAGGAGATGATNCTCCAGCAGCTGAAGAGAAAACTGAGTTTGATGTAGTTTTAACAGCAGCGGGCGATCAAAAGGTCCAGGTTATTAAGGCTGTTAGAGCAATTACAGGCTTGGGACTTAAAGAGGCAAAAGATATGGTTGACGGTGCACCNAGCACATTAAAAGAAGGTGTAAAAAAAGAAGAAGCCGAAGGTATGCTTGCTCAATTAACTGAAGCAGGTGCATCAGGNGAACTTAAATAAATCATATTCAAATTAAAATAACAGGGCGCATTTATGTCATATAGCTACACAGAGAAGAAAAGAATTAGAAAGAATTTTGGTACTTTTGCTAAAGTAATGGATTTACCAAATTTAGTTGAGACTCAAACAAATTCTTATGCAGAATTTTTACAAGCTGATGTAGAGCCTGACTCAAGAAAGAAACAAGGACTTGAAGAGGTATTTCAGTCTTTATTTCCTATAAGGAGTGTATCAGGCAATGCTGCCCTCGAATATGTCTCATATGAACTTGGTAAGAATACTTATGATGTTCAAGAATGTTTAATTCAAGGACTTTCTTACTCTGCCCCACTAAGAATAAAGGTAAAGCTTGTACTTTTTGATAGAGACTCTAATTTCAAAGAAGTNAAAGATATTAAAGAAGGCGAAGTTTTNATGGGCGAAGTACCCTTAATGACAGANGACGCATCATTCATTATTAATGGAACTGANAGAGTTGTAGTNTCTCAATTACATAGGTCTCCGGGTGTTTTTTACGATCACGATAAAGGTAAAACTCATTCATCAGGNAAAGTTCTTTATTCAGCAAGAATTATTCCTTATAGAGGCTCATGGNTAGATTTTGAATTTGATCCAAAGGATATTTTATTTAGCAGAATTGATAGAAGAAGAAAGATTCCGGCAACAATAATGCTTCGAGCACTTGATATGGGAANAGAAGAAATTTTATCNGAGTTCTATGAAGAAGATCTATTTACAATAGATAAAGATGTTGTAAAGGTAGCTTTAGTGCCTGAGAGACTNAGAGGAGAAACTCTATCAGNTGACATCAAAGTTAAAAGCAAAGTTTATGTTGAGGCTGGCAAAAGGATCACAGCAAGGCATATCAAAGAACTAACAAACTCAAAAGCAACTGAGATTTCACTTGCTGAAGAATTTTTGATTGGAAAAGTACTTTCAAAAGACATTTTTAATACTGAGACTGGCGAAATTCTCATGCCAGCNAATACTGAAATAGATGAAGAAATCTTNCTACAAATTAAGGAAAATAANATTTCTGAAATTAAATGTCTCTANATAAATGAATTAGATAAAGGACCATANATTTCNAATACTNTAAGAGTAGATCCAACATCAAACAGATTAGAAGCTCTNGTAGAAATCTATCGAATGATGAGACCTGGCGAACCACCGACAAAAGATTCCGCAGAAACACTATTTAACAATTTATTCTTTAATGAAGAAAGATATGACTTATCAGAAGTTGGAAGAATGAAATTTAANAGAAGACTGAAGTTAGATTCAGAAAAAGATAATCCTNATATTCTCGACAAACAAGACATNATTGANGTTATGAAAGGTATTGTAAACATCAGAGATGGTCATGACNTAGTTGANGATATNGATCACCTAGGTAACAGAAGAGTAAGATCAGTTGGAGANATGACCGCTAATCAATTTAGAGTTGGCTTGATTAGAGTTGAGAGAGCTGTAAGAGAAAGATTAAGCATGGCTGAAGCAGATGAATTAGGACCACAAGATTTAATAAATGCAAAACCTGTAACTGCAGCAATTAAAGAGTTTTTTGGATCAAGTCAATTGTCACAATTTATGGATCAGAATAATCCTCTATCAGAAATAACTCANAAGAGAAGAGTTTCTGCTCTTGGCCCCGGCGGTCTNACAAGAGAAAGNGCTGGTTTTGAAGTAAGAGATGTTCATCCAACTCATTATGGAAGAGTTTGTCCGATTGAAACCCCAGAAGGTCCAAACATTGGCCTAATAAACTCCTTCGCGTCATATTCAAGAACAAATCAATATGGNTTTATTGAGACACCTTANAGAAAAGTTGTTAATGGAAAAGTAACNNATGANATTACATATCTATCTGCTATTGATGAAGCTGAGCATGTTATTGCTCAAGCAAATGTGATGCTTGATAAAAATAATATGTTTATTGATGANTTAGTTGCTGTTAGACATGCAAATGANTTTGAATTGATGTCACCAGACAGAATAGATTTAATGGATGTTTCTCCTCAACAGGTTGTNTCAATTGCCGCGTCTTTAATTCCTTTCCTTGAGCATGATGATGCTAACAGAGCTNTNATGGGATCAAATATGCAAAGACAAGCTGTTCCTGTTCTTAGNGCAGAAAAACCGCTCGTTGGTACTGGTTTAGAAACNGTAGTTGCAAGAGACTCTGGTGTTTGTATTGTCGCTAAAAACTCTGGTGTTGTTGAAAGTGTTGATGCTTCAAGAATAGTTGTAAGAGTAACAGATAAGAAATCGAAAACNGCTTCAGATGTATATAATTTAATTAAATATACNAGATCCAATCAAAACACATGTATAAATCAACGCCCAATTGTAAAATCAGGCGATGTAGTTAAAGCAGGAGATATTCTTGCAGATGGGCCATCTATTGATAATGGTGAACTTGCACTTGGTCAAAATATNAGAATAGCTTTCATGCCATGGAATGGCTATAACTTTGAAGATTCAATTCTCATATCCGAAAAAGTTGCTAGAGAAGATAGATTTACATCAATACATATCCAAGAGATAGTTTGTATAGCCCGTGANACAAAACTTGGCTCAGAGGAAATAACTGCTGATATACCAAATGTTGGAGAAGGNTCACTGAATAAGCTCGATGAATGTGGAATAGTTTATGTTGGAGCTGAAGTTGAACCAGGTGATATCCTTGTCGGCAAAATAACACCAAAAGGTGAAACTCAATTATCTCCTGAAGAAAAGCTATTAAGAGCTATATTTGGAGAAAAAGCATCTGATGTAAAAGATACATCACAGAGATCTAGNTCAAAAGGGACTGTGATCGGCGTAGAGGTATTTACCCGAGATGGAGTTGAAAAAGATGTTCGTACTCAAGCCATTGAACAAGATCACTTAGANCAATCTAAAAAAGATGCTGATGATGAAGCTTCTGTTGTAGAGCAGGCTACGAAAACTAGGCTTATTGATTTATTAAAGTCAAAAAAAGNTATAAAAGGCAATGGCGTTAAGAAAAATGAAACCTTATCAACAGAAAAATTAGAAACTTTTGATTTAAANGATGTTTTTTCAATAAGAACAGATACCGAAGCAACTAATAAAATAGTTGAGGAAACAGAAAGTCTATATAAGCAATATATTAAAGATATTAAATCTAGATANGAAGCAAAAAAAGAGAAGATTATTAGAGGTCATGATCTNGCTCCTGGAGTCATNAAAATAGTTAAAGTTTACTTGGCTATTAAAAGAAGAATTCAACCAGGTGACAAAATGGCAGGACGTCATGGCAACAAGGGTGTTATTTCTGANATTATGCCAGTTGAAGATATGCCATATGATAATAATGGTGATCCCGTTGATATTGTTTTAAACCCTTTAGGCGTTCCATCAAGAATGAATGTTGGACAGGTTCTTGAGACTCATATGGGATCTGCTGCTAAAGGAATAGGCATGAAGATTGACAGNATGCTCAAAGATAATGCTAAACCAGCAGAATTTAAAACTTATTTAGATAAGCTATACAATAAAAATGCTGCAAATAAAGAAGACATAAATTCATTTAACAANAANGAGATCATGGAATTAGCAGAAAATCTTAAGGACGGTTTGCCTATTGCAACACCTGTTTTTGACGGAGCAAAAGAGAGTGANATCAAAGATCTTCTAAAATTAGCTGATCTTCCTGAATCAGGACAGATTGAGTTGTTTGATGGAAGAACAGGTACNAAGTTNGATAGGCCTGTAACAGTTGGATACATGTATATGATCAAATTAAATCATCTTGTTGACGATAAAATGCATGCAAGATCAACAGGATCATACAGCCTTGTTACACAACAACCATTGGGTGGTAAAGCTCAATTTGGAGGNCAGAGATTCGGTGAGATGGAAGTATGGGCGCTCGAAGCGTATGGTGCTTCTTATACACTTCAGGAAATGCTGACAGTNAAATCTGATGATGTCTCAGGNAGAACCAAAATGTATAAAAATATTGTAGATGGAAGCTATGAAATGGATGCTAATGTTCCAGAATCATTCAATGTTTTAAGTAAAGAAATAAAATCATTAGGTATCAACATAGAACTAGACTNAGATAATCAATAGGAGATTAAATTGAAAGACTTATTAAATGCTTTAAAAACTGGTCAAGACGATTTTACTACNATTTCGGCTGGCTTAGCNTCTCCTCAGGTNATCAAATCTTGGTCATTTGGAGAGGTAAAAAAACCTGAAACCATAAACTATAGGACTTTTAAGCCTGAGCGTGATGGATTATTTTGCTCAAAAATATTTGGACCTGTCAAAGACTATGAGTGTATTTGTGGAAAATACAAAAGAATGAAACATAGAGGGGTTGTTTGTGAAAAATGTGGCGTAGAAGTTACTCTTGCTAAGGTAAGAAGAGAAAGAATGGGTCACATTGATCTTGCAGCTCCAGTGGCACATATTTGGTTTTTAAAATCACTACCCTCCAGAATAGGCCTTCTATTAAATGTAACATTGAGAGAAATTGAAAGAGTATTATATTTNGAAAGTTATATTGTTACTGATCCAGGCTTAACCGAATTAGAAAAAGGACAAATTCTGACAGAAGAAGAATGGGTAGAGAAGTATGAAGAATTTGGTGATGAATTTTCAGCTGGTATGGGCGCCGAAGCAGTTCAAATTCTATTAGAAGAATTAGATATTGATGATGAGATAAGAATAATAAGAGAAGAAATACCCCAAACTAATTCTGAAACAAAATTAAAAAAATATTCTAAGAGATTAAAACTTTTAGAGGCTTTTAATGATTCTGGTAATAAACCNGAATGGATGGTCATGAATGTCTTGCCGGTACTTCCGCCNGACTTGCGACCTCTTGTTCCACTTGAAGGTGGAAGATTTGCTACATCGGATTTAAATGATTTGTACAGAAGAGTAATCAATCGTAACAACAGATTNAAAAGATTGCTTGAGTTAAATGCTCCTGAAATTATTGTCAGAAATGAAAAAAGAATGCTTCAAGAGTCTGTNGATGCTCTTCTTGATAATGGTAGGCGAGGNAGAGTTATNACAGGAACAAATAAGAGACCTCTTAAATCTCTTGCNGANATGATTAAAGGNAAAGGNGGAAGATTTAGACAAAACTTGCTTGGNAAGAGAGTAGATTATTCNGGAAGATCAGTAATTGTTGCGGGGCCGAATTTAAAATTACATCAGTGCGGGCTTCCGAAAAAAATGGCNTTAGAGTTATTTANACCTTTTGTTTATGGAAAATTAGAAAACCGTGAATTGGCTACAACTATTAAAGCGGCAAAAAAATTGGTTGAGAGAGAAACACCTGAAGTTTGGGAAGTTCTCGAGGAAGTTATTAGAGAACATCCAGTTCTTCTTAANAGGGCTCCAACATTACATAGATTAGGCCTTCANGCTTTTGAACCAAAATTAATNGAAGGCAAAGCTATTCAACTGCATCCTTTNGTTTGTGTTGCATTTAATGCTGACTTTGATGGAGATCAGATGGCCGTNCATGTCCCATTAACACTTGAAGCTCAGCTTGAAGCTAGGGCNTTGATGATGTCAACAAATAATATTCTTTCTCCCGCAGACGGCTCACCAATAATTAATCCAACGCAAGATGTTGTTCTCGGTCTTTACTATATGACCAGAGATAATGCGAATGCATCTGGAGGAGGAAGGGTCTTTAGTAATCCTGATGAGGTTTTGAGAGCATACGAAACTGAGAATCTTGAAGTTCATACNCAAGTNAAAGTTAGAATAAAGAATGCTCAAGGTGAGACATCAATAGAAGATTCAACAGTAGGAAGAATACTCATATGGAGAATTACACCTGCTGAAGTTGGTTTTGAAAATATTAATAAAGTTCTCAACAAGAAACTTATATCTAAATTAGTTGATGTCTCATACAGAAAAGCTGGATTAAAGAAAACAGTAATTTTTGCTGATCAATTAATGTACTTAGGTTTTGATTTTTCTACAAGATCTGGNTCATCAATTGGAGTAAATGATTTTGTTATTCCAGAAGAGAAAGCAAAGATTATTGATTTGTCTGAAAAAGAAGTCAAAGCAATTGAAAAACAATTTGATTCTGGNCTTGTAACAAGAGGCGAAAGATATAATAAAGTCATTGATATATGGTCTAGAGCAAATGAACAAGTTGCTAAAGCTATGATGGAAAAAATTAGCACTGAAACTGCTAAAACTCCTGATGGAGAAAATGTAGATCAATCCTCGTTTAATTCTGTATACATTTATGCTGATTCTGGCGCTAGAGGTTCACCTGCGCAAATNAGACAGCTCTCCGGAATGAGAGGTTTAATGTCTAAACCCGATGGATCTATTATTGAGACACCCATAACTGCTAATTTCAGAGAAGGATTATCAGTGCTTCAGTACTTTATCTCAACACATGGTGCAAGAAAAGGATTAGCTGATACTGCTCTTAAAACTGCTAACTCTGGCTATTTGACTAGAAGACTATGTGATGTATCAATGGATTCAGTTATAAATATTGAGGATTGTGGTACAGAGGAATCAATAACTGTCACTTCAATTATTGATGGCGGTGAGATTATTCAAGCGTTAACAGATCGAATCTTAGGAAGNGTTATTGCTGAACCAATTCTTGATGCTGAAGGCAAAGAATTNTTTGCAGTTAATACAATGCTNGATGAAGAAGCTCTTGATGTTATNGATGATNTGAATTTATCGAGTTTAAAAATAAGATCTCCAATGACTTGTGATGCATCAATAGGGGTATGTGCTAACTGTTATGGAAGAGATCTTGCAAGAGGTCATCTTGTCCACAGAGGTGAGGCAGTTGGAGTTGTTGCTGCTCAATCAATTGGNGAACCAGGAACTCAGCTAACTATGAGAACATTCCATATTGGTGGAGCTGCTTCAAGCTCATCAGAAGATAATGCTATCTATAACAAAAACCTTGGTACTGTAACTTTCTCAGATGATATAAAATCTGTAACTAATAAAGATAAATTANAAGTAGTTGTCTCNAGAAATGCTTCTTGNACTGTTTCTGATTCAACAGGAAAAATTACAGAGCAATATAAGCTTCCTTATGGTGCTACCCTTCAAGTCAATAATCTTTCTGAAGTTCAAGAAGGAACGCAAATTGCTTCATGGGACCCTTACACNAGACCAATAGTTTCTGAAACATCAGGTAAAGTAAAATTTATAGATATTGAGGATGGCTTAAGTGTTAGAGAACAAATGGACGAGTTAACTGGGCTATCAAGTATTGAAATTATTGAAGTTGCTGACAGACCTTCAGCTGGAAGAGATTTAGTGCCTACAATAGAAATTGTNGATTCTAAAGGTAAACCTGTATTAGTTGGTGAATTTNAACANCCTGCTGTTTATCCACTTCCCGCAGGAGGACTTGTAAATCTTGCTAACGGNCAAAAGCTCACAGCTGGAGAAGTGATAGCAAGAATGCCTCTTGTTGCTTCAAAAACTAAAGATATTACAGGTGGTTTACCNAGAGTTGCTGATTTATTTGAAGCTAGAAAGCCTAAAGATGCTGCTGTTTTATCTGAAGAATCAGGATTGATTTCTTTCGGTAAGGAAACAAAAGGAAAAGTAAGATTAGTAATTACACCTGAGGGAGCAACAAAAAAATCTCAAAATGTTGAAATGCTAATACCAAAACATAGGACTNTGAATGTTTTCGANGGNGAAAGAGTNAATAAAGGTGACGTTATTTCTGAAGGNCCATTAAGTCCTCATGATATATTAAGATTAAAAGGCATTCCGCATCTTACAAATTTTATTGTTAATGAAATTCANGATGTTTATAGACTNCAAGGNGTTTCAATTAATGANAAACANATTGAAACAATTCTTCGTCAAATGCTCAGAAAAGCATTAATTCTTGATGGAGGTGACACNAAATTTATTCANGGTGATCAAGTTAGTTATGCTGAATTAAAAGAAGAGAATCACAGAGCCGAGTCTGATGGTAAAACTCCTGCNGAATTTGAAAGAGTTCTTCTAGGGATTACAAAAGCTTCTCTGGCNACTGATTCTTTCATATCTGCTGCATCNTTCCAAGAAACAACAAGAGTGCTTACTGAAGCCGCTGTTACAGGCAAAAAAGATCATNTAAGAGGCTTAAAAGAGAATGTAGTTGTTGGTAGATTAATTCCCGCAGGTACAGGCATGGAGTTTCATGACAAGCTNAGAAGTAAAAAACAGTCTGATTTTGATGAGCAGATGTTAACTGATGATGATATTGAAGCAGCGTTGAGACAAGAACTTCAAGAAAATGATGAAGATTAATGTTGATTTATATCTTCATGCTCTATAAAATCGCNGCCTATATATAAAATAAAATGGCAACAGTAAATCAACTTATAAAAAAAGCTAGGAAACCGAAGGTAAAAAAGACTGANGTTCCTGCTTTAAATGCTTGTCCTCAANGAAGAGGCGTATGCACACGTGTTTANACAACNACTCCAAAAAAGCCTAACTCTGCATTGAGAAAAGTTTGCAGAGTAAGACTCACTAGTGGTTTTGANGTAACTTCATATATAGGTGGNGAAGGNCATAANCTTCAAGAACATTCATTAGTTCTAATNAGGGGCGGCAGAGTAAAAGACTTACCCGGTGTTAGATATCATACTGTAAGAGGAACATTGGACACGTCTGGTGTTGCTAACAGGAAGCAGNGACGATCTAAATATGGAGCCAAAAAAGGTAAATAAATATGCCTAGAAGAAGAAGTCCNGAAAAAAGAAAAGTCTTACCAGATCCAAAATATAAAGATGTTGTTCTTGCTAAGTTTATGAACAACCTTATGAAAGATGGTAAGAAATCAGTAGCAGAAAAAATTGTTTATGGCGCCTTTGATCAAATTACAAAAAATTCAAAAGAAAATCCTTTGGACATATTNATGAAAGCTCTTGAGGAGGTTAGTCCAGTTGTAGAAGTTAAATCTAGAAGAGTTGGAGGCGCAAATTACCAAGTCCCTGTGGAAATAAGACCCTCAAGAAGACAAGCTCTTGCAATGCGTTGGATCGTTGATGCTGCTAGAAAGAGNAATGAAAAATCAATGGATTTAAGATTGGCTGGAGAACTTCAAGATGCTTCTCAAAAGAAAGGGTCAGCATACAGAAANAGAGAAGANGTTCACAAAATGGCTGAAGCAAATAAAGCTTTTTCACATTTTAGATTCTAAATATTAATAATANANTATGGCAAGAGATACAGTATTAAATAAGTATAGAAATGTCGGTATATGCGCTCACGTAGATGCTGGCAAAACNACAACTACAGAAAGAGTCCTCTTTTATACAGGCCTATCTCATAAAATNGGGGAAGTTCATGATGGCGCAGCTGTCATGGACTGGATGGANCAAGAACAAGAGAGAGGNATTACCATTACATCAGCTGCAACAACCTGCTTTTGGAGTGGCATGGAGCAACAATTTCCACAACATAGAATAAATATTATTGATACCCCTGNACACGTTGACTTCACTATTGAGGTTGAACGATCTTTAAGAGTTCTTGACGGAGCAGTGGTTGTATTTTGTGGAACTTCAGGTGTAGAACCTCAATCAGAAACAGTTTGGAGACAAGCTAATCGATATGAGGTCCCTAGAATAGTCTTTGTAAATAAAATGGATAGAGCCGGCGCTAATTTTGATAAAGTCATAGATCAAATTAAAGATAGACTACAGGCAAANGTAGTTCCAATTCAGTACAACATTGGAGCAGAGGAANATTTCAAAGGTGTTGTTGATTTNATAAAAATGAGAGCAATTTATTGGANTGAAGATGATCAAGGACTAACATTTGATTCCAAAGAAATTCCAGAAGAGCTAATGGAAAGATGTAATAAGCTTCGTGAAGAAATGGTTGAAGCTGCAGCTGAAGCCAATGAAGAATTGATGGATGCTTATTTAGAATCTGGCGAGTTGACTGAAGATCAAATNAAAGAAGGTTTAAGAGTGAGATCGCTCGCAAATGAAATTATTGTTGCATTATGCGGGTCTGCTTTTAAAAATAAAGGTGTTCAGGCAGTGCTTGATGCAGTNATTGAATTTCTTCCTGCTCCTGACGAAGTTAAAGCAATAGAAGGCGTAATACCTAATAATAGTGAAGAAGATGAACAAGTTGATTCTCGGTCTTCTTCAGATGATGAGCCCTTCTCAGCCCTAGCATTTAAAATTGCAACAGATCCTTTNGTTGGAACATTAACATTCATAAGAGTCTATTCTGGAGTTCTGAGTGTTGGCGATGGTGTTATGAATACCACNAAATCAAAAAAAGAAAGAGTTGGAAGAATGGTACAAATGCATTCTAACAATAGAGAGGAAATTAAAGAAGTTAGAGCCGGTGATATNGCTGCTTGTATTGGACTTAAAGATATAACAACTGGAGACACGCTATCAGANTCAAACAAACCTATTGTATTNGAAAGAATGGATTTCCCAGAACCAGTNATATCCGTTGCTGTAGAGCCAAAATCTAAGCAAGATCAAGAAAAAATGTCACTTGCGTTAGGAAANTTAGCACAAGAGGATCCTTCATTCAGAGTTGCNAGTGACGAAGAATCTGGACAAACAATAATATCTGGNATGGGNGANCTGCATCTAGATGTTCTTGTAGACAGAATGAAAAGAGAATTTTCTGTAGAAGCAAACATTGGTAAACCACANGTTGCTTACAGAGAAACAATTAAAGAGACAGTTGATATTGAAGGGAAATTTGTTCGACAGAGTGGTGGTAAAGGTCAATATGGNCATGTATGGTTAAAACTTGAACCGNTNGGTCTAGATGATGAATACGAGTTTGTTGATAAAATTGTTGGGGGAGTGATACCTAAAGAGTATATTCCTGCTGTNAACAAAGGNATTCAGGAGCAAATGCAAAATGGTGTAATAGCTGGATATCCTCTACTTGCTCTGAGGGCAACTTTATATGATGGATCTTTCCATGATGTTGATTCTAATGANATGGCATTTAAAATAGCTGGCTCAATGGCTTTAAAAGAAGGNGCNACAAAAGCAAAACCTGCTTTATTAGAACCAGTTATGAAGGTAGTAGTGGTAACACCTGANGAACATATGGGTGATGTTGTNGGAGATTTAAATAGGAGAAGGGGNATAATCCTNGGNATGGAAGATATTACTTCTGGTAAAGAAGTATCATCAGAAGTGCCTCTTGCTGAGATGTTTGGATATGCAACAGATCTCAGATCGCAAACACAAGGGAGAGCAACTTTCACTATGGAATTCACGAAATATGGTGAAGTTCCAAAGAATATTGCTGAACAGCTAAAAACCTCCTAAAAACGATAATTAAAAACTGTTCAATTTTGTTGACAGTATTGCTCATAGAAGCTTAGAATACGCCACATTTTGCGATTTGTGGAATGTGAAGAAATTTTTTATACAAGGTAAAAATAAGGAAATATGGAAAATCAATCAATCAGAATTAGGCTTAAAGCCTTCGATTACAGATTAATTGATGCTTCTGCAAAATTGATAGTTGAAACAGTAAAAAAAACTGGCGCAATTATTAACGGACCCATACCTTTACCTGTTAAAAAAGAAAGAACAACGGTATTAATCTCGCCTCATAAAGACAAAGATGCAAGAGATCAATATGAGATTGTTACTTATAAAAGATTGATGGATATTGTTAAACCAACTGATAAAACAGTGGATGCTTTAATGAAACTTGATCTATCTTCCGGGGTAGATGTTCAGATTAGCTTAGGACAATAAATTTTAACGCGAATGCGGCCATAGAGGGTTTGTAGCCCCGTAAAAGGAGATTAAATTGAGCATAGGCTTAATAGGGAAAAAATCTGGAATGTCTCGTCTTTTTCTTGAAGACGGAGAATCAGTGCCTGTAACAGCAGTTTCTGTTTGTGGAAATTTTATTGCTGATGTAAAAACTGTTGAAAAAAATGGTTATAACGCTATTGTTATTTCAAAGACACATAAATCAAATAATTTAAGAAAATCACAAAAAGAATTCTTTAAAAAAATAAATGTTGAACCTGGCTCATTAGCAGAATTTAAACTAGAAGAAAGTGATGAAAATAACTTTGAAATTGGCAACCATCTCACAGCTGAAATATTTGAAGTTGGACAGTTCGTAGACATCACAGGAACCTCAAAAGGAAAAGGGTATGCGGGTGTTATTAAACGGCATAATTTTGCGATGCAAGACGCAACTCATGGTAATTCATTAGCTCACAGAGCTCACGGATCAATAGGTCAATGCCAAACGCCAGGCAGAGTATGGAAAGGAAAAAAAATGTCAGGCCATATGGGAAATGTTCAAAAAACAGTTCAAAGCTTAAAAATTGTTGATATGGATGTTGAAAATAACGTTATATATATTAAAGGTTCTGTTCCCGGCTTTAACGGCTCAGAATTGAAAATTAAGCCTTCAATAAAATCAAAATCATCATGAAAATAGAATTACTATCAAATACTAAAAATAAAGATATTTCTATCTCTAAAGATGTTTTTAGTAAAGAATTTAACGAATCTCTTGTTCATCAAGCTGTTGTAAGTTTTATGGCTGCATCAAGACAGGGTAGCTCAAAACAAAAGAATAGATCTGAGGTTAGAGGCGGTGGCAAAAAGCCATATAGACAAAAAGGAACTGGAAGAGCTAGAGCAGGAACAATAAGAAGTCCTCTTTGGCGAGGTGGCGGTGTAACATTTGCAGCTAGACCAAGAGATTACAGCAAAAAAATTAACAAGAAAATGTATCGTGCTGCTATCAAGTCTATATTTTCAGAACTAGTAAGACAAAATAGATTAGTGGCAATTGAGAAACCAATTCTTGAAAAACCAAAAACAAAAGAAATTGCTGAATTTCTTAACGAATTCTCACTTAGCAAAGTTCTTATAATTACAGATGAGTTAGATATAAACTTATATTTATCTGCAAGAAATATACCTAATGTAGATGTAATTACGGTTAGAGAAATTAATCCAGTTAATTTATTAAAACCCCAAAAGGTTGCTGTCACTGGTGAAGCACTTAAGCAGATTGAGGATTGGATAAATGGTTAAAGAAAAACTGTATACATTAATTCAGTCACCAATTATTACAGAACAAACTGCTAGGCTTGGTGAAAATTTCAAACAGATAGTTTTTAAAGTTGATTTGTCTGCGAATAAACGTGAGATAAAAAAAGCAGTTGAAGAGTTATTTAAGGTTGAAGTTCTTGGAGTTACTACTTCTATTGTTAAAGGTAAAAGAAAAAGAAATAGATTCGGCATGTATAAAAAATCAAATTATAAAAAAGCATTTGTTTCTATTAGCGAAGATTCTGAAATTCAATTTGAGGGAATTAACTAATGGCTATTATAAAAGCAAAGCCAACTAGTCCAGGACGTCGTGGAGTAATTTCTGTAAAGTCAGAACTTTACAAGGGCAAGCCTCTAAAGTCTTTGATTGAATCAAAGTCTAAGAATGGAGGTAGAAATAATAATGGAAGAATCACAGTAAGACATCAAGGCGGGGGTCATAAGCAGCATTATAGAATTATCGATTTTAAAAGAAATAAATTTGATATTCCTGCGATTGTTGAAAGAATTGAATATGATCCGAATCGCTCAGCACACATTGCATTACTTAAATATAAAGATGGCGAAAGAAGATATATTATTGCTCCTTCAAAAATAAAAATTGGGGACGAATTAATATCATCGGATAATTGCGAGGTAAAGCCAGGTAATTCAATGAAATTAAAAGATATTCCATTAGGGACAAATATTCATTGTGTTGAATTAAAGCCGATGAAAGGAGCTCAAATTGCAAGAAGTGTAGGCACTTCTGCAAGATTAGTCGCAAAAGAGGGAATTTACGCAACATTAAGGCTTCAGTCTGGTGAAACTAGAAAAGTTCTATGGGATTGTAGAGCAACATTGGGAACTGTTTCAAATCAAGAAAACAACCTTAAGTCACTTGGTAAAGCAGGAGCAAAAAGATGGAGAGGTGTTCGTCCAACAGTAAGAGGAGTAGCTATGAATCCAGTAGATCATCCACATGGTGGTGGAGAAGGTAGAACTTCAGGTGGCAGACATCCTTCAACTCCATGGGGCAAGCCAACGAAAGGTTATAAAACAAGAAAAAATCAAAGAACTGATGATTTAATCATAAGAAGAAGAGGTAAAAAATAAATGCCAAGATCACTTAAGAAAGGCCCATTTGTCGATTTATCTTTGTCTAGAAAAGTAGAAACTGCTTTAGCTAACAATGATAAAAAACCTATAAAGACATGGTCAAGACGTTCGATGATTATTCCTTCAATGGTTGGTCTTACTATCTCTGTACATAATGGAAGACAACACGTACCAGTTTTTATTAACGAAGATATGGTAGGACATAAACTAGGCGAGTTTGCTATAACAAGGACTTTTAAAATGCACTCTGGTGACAGGAAGGCTAAATAATGGAAACTAGAGCATATCTAAAAGGAACCAGAATTTCGCCTCAAAAGGCTGCATTAGTAGCAGATCAAATTCGTGGCAAGCCCGTTGATGAAGCAATGGATTTTTTGGTTTTCAACAAACAAAAAGGGTCTGCAGTTATAAAAAAACTTTTGGAATCAGCAATTGCAAATGCTGAAAACAATAATAATGCAGATATAGATAAATTATCGATATCTTCAATAATTGTTAACCAAGGCATGAGACTTAAAAGAATGAGAGCAAGAGCAAGAGGAAGAGCTGACAGAATAATTAAACCAACATGTCATATTGAAATAATTTTGACTGAGGAAGGTAAATAATGGGACAAAAAGTAAATCCAAACGGCTTTAGACTTGGCGTATCAAAGAAGCAAAATGCTAATTGGTATGCTAAAGGTAAAGATTTTTCTAATAATTTAATCCAAGATTTAAAAGTACGNGCGCATCTTGCAAAAAAACTAAAAAATTCTTCAATCAGTAAAATCGAGTTAGAAAGAACAGCAGAAAATTTTNTTGTAAATATTCACACAGCTAGACCAGGNATTATTATTGGTAAGCGCGGCGAAGAAATAGAAAATCTAAAAAAAGCAATTGAAAAAATTGTTAAAGGTTCGTCNCAAATAAANATTAAAGAAGTTAAAAAACCAGATCTTGATGCTCAAATTCTTGCAGNGGGAGTTGCACAGCAACTTGAAAAAAGAGTAATGTTCAGAAGAGCAATGAAAAGGACCGTTCAAAGCGCTCTCAGACAAAGTGCAAAAGGTGTTCGAATAGAGGTATCAGGGAGACTTAATGGGGCAGAAATTGCTAGAACTGAATGGTATAGAGAGGGAAGAGTCCCCCTTCATACGCTTAGAGCAGACATTGACTATGGAACTGCTGAAGCTCTTACNACATATGGAATTATCGGTGTAAAAGTATGGGTCTATAGAGGTGAAATTACTGAAGATCCTTACAAAACAGNTTTAGGAGTCAGTTAATAATATGTTACAGCCGAAACAGACAAAATTTAGAAAAATGCATAAAGGTCGAAACAGAGGCCTTGCACAAAATGGTAATACNATAGCCTTTGGAAGGTTTGGTCTTGTNGCTTCAGATAGAGGAAGAATTACTGCTAGACAAATAGAAGCAGCAAGAAGAGCTATGACCAGATATATAAAAAGAGGTGGAAATATATGGATTAGAATTTTTCCAGACAAACCAATTACAAAAAAACCTCTAGAAGTCAGAATGGGTAAGGGCAAAGGTAATGTTGAGTATTGGGTTGCTCTTGTGCAGCCTGGAAAAATTATGTTTGAAATGGCTGGAGTAGAAGAAGAGCTTGCTAGAGAAGCATTTAGACTAGCTTCTGCAAAACTTCCAATAAAAACTCATTTCGTTAAAAAGGATNTATAAAATGAGTAAAGAATTAGCAGACTTAANAAATAAAAATGTTCAACAACTNGANGNTGAACTTGTTGCTGCTCGTGAATCACANTTTGGACTCAGAATTAAACATAAGACAGGACAGCTTAAAGAAACAAGTGAGNTNATGAAGGTAAGAAAGAAAATCGCTCAAATAAAAACAATTATGAAAGAAATAGAANCTAAGGACAAAGAATAATGTCATCAACTAATCCAAGAATATTAACTGGTGTCGTAACTAGCGACAAAGCAGATAAAACAATTACAGTTAAAGTAGAGAGAAAAGTTAAACATCCGTTATATGGAAAAGTTATTAAAAGAGCAACTAAAGTTCATGCTCATGATGAGGAAAATTCAGCATCAATAGGCGATATAGTTTCTGTAAAAGAATGCAGACCAATGTCCAAAAGCAAAACATGGGTTCTTGTATCTGAAACTAATTTAGCTGGCGAGGAGAAAGTCTAATGATTCAAATGCAGTCATTGTTAAAAATAGCTGATAACAGCGGAGCTAGAAGTGTAATGTGCATNAAAGTCTTAGGGGGATCAAAAAGACGNTATGCAAATATTGGAGACATTATTAAGGTTGCAGTTCGAGAGGCTATTCCAACTGGTAAGGTGAAGAAAGGNCAAGTGGTTGATGCTCTTATTGTAAGAACAAAAAAAGGTGTGCGAAGAAGAGATGGCTCGTTAATTAAGTTTGATGAAAATGCTGCNGTGCTTGTTAATGCTCAGAAAGCTCCAATTGGAACAAGAGTATTTGGGCCTGTNACAAGAGAACTTCGAGATGGTAAGCANATGAAAATTTTATCTTTGGCGCCTGAGGTTTTATAAATGAAAAAGCAAGAATTCGTAACTAAGCTTAGAACAGGAGATGAAGTCATTGTCATTGCNGGCAAAGATATAGGAAAAAAAGGTACTCTAAGAGAAATAGTCAAGCATAAGAACAAGGGAATAGTGACAGGCATAAACATGNTAAAAAAACANACCAAACCCAATCCTGAAATGGGCATTACAGGCGGTGTTGTAGAACAAGAAGCAGCCATCCAGCTATCAAATCTAGCAATATGGAATTCAAAAANTAAATCAAAAGATAAGATTTCATATTCAACTGANAAAGAAGGAAAGAAAATAAGATTATTTAAATCAGATGGAAAAGAGATAAANTAAATGTCAAATTTAAGAGAAACATATTTTAAAGAGCTTAGACCAGTTCTCCAACAAGAACTTGAAATAGNNAATATTATGGCTGTTCCAAAATTAACAAAAGTAGTTATNAATATGGGTGTTGGAGAGGCTGCAAATGACAAAAAGCATTTAGAATCTGCTCTTCAAAATCTCACTGTAATTTCTGGTCAGAAACCAATTGTNACAAAAGCNAGAAAATCNGTAGCTAGTTTTAAGATAAGAGAGGGCTGGCCNTTAGGGTGCAANGTAACCCTTAGAGGAAATAAAATGTACGATTTTATAGAAAGACTTATTAAGATTGCAATCCCAAGAGAAAGAGATTTTAGAGGATTAAATCCTAAATCTTTTGATCAACAAGGAAATTATACATTTGGCATAAAGGAACAAATAATTTTTCCTGAAATTAATTACGACAATATCGATAATATAAGGGGNATGGACATTTGCATAAATACTTCAGCAAATAATGCAGAGCAAGCAAAAGCTTTACTTAAAGCATTTAATTTTCCATTTAAATAAAAGGTATAAATATGGCAAAAAAATCAATGATAGCTAGAGAGGTAANAAGAATTAAGACAGTCGAGAAGTATGCTGAAAAGAGAGCTGCACTTAAAAAAATTATTAGCGATCAGAATATATCNACAGAAGAAAGATATGAAGCAAGAATTAAATTTCAAAAACTGCCAAGGAATTCNAGTCCATCNCGAGTTGTAAGGAGATGTCAGGTAACGGGNAGNCCTCATGCAGTTTATAGAAAGTTTGGTTTGAGTAGAATTAAATTAAGAGAAGCGGCTATGAGAGGTGATATACCTGGCTTAGTCAAATCAAGTTGGTAATAATATTATGAGTTTTCAAGATCCAATATCAGATTGTTTAACCAGAATTAGAAATGGGCTTATGCGAGGTAAAACTCATATTGAGNTTCCTTATTCTAAGTTGAANCATGATTTAGTAAATGTTCTTGTNGAGCAGGGCTACTTAAAAGCGTGTTCCAAATCAGANTCTAATGAAAAGCCTATTATCANTATTGAGCTCAAATATCATAACGNTTCGCCTGTCATTAAAGAGATCAGACGAATAAGCAAACCAAGCTTGAGAAAATATTCAAGCGCANCAGATCTAGAAANTGTTAAGGGCGGCCTCGGATCTTTNATCTTATCAACAAATCAAGGATTAATGATTGATAAAGATGCAAAAGCAAAAAACGTTGGTGGTGAAATTTTATGCGAGGTATTTTAAATGTCTAGAGTAGCTAAAAATCCAATTAACATACCTGAATCGGTAAAATTAAATATTGAGAACAATGTTGTTTTTGTAAAAGGTTCTAAAGGAGAATTGGAATTTACTCTTCCTGAAACTGTATCACTAGAAATTTCTGAAAATATAATCAATGTCCAATATGATGAAACAAAACAAAGTTCAGTTGCGCTAGCTGGAACAACTAGGGCATTAGTAAACAATATGATTATTGGTGTTTCAGACGGNTTTGAAAAAAAACTTGAATTAATTGGAGTTGGATACAGAGCTAAAGCATCTGGNAAACTTCTCGAATTAACTCTTGGTTTTTCTCATCCAATCAAATANCAACTTCCGGATGAAGTAGATGTTGAAACACCTTCACAGACAGAAGTTGTTCTGAAAAGTCACAATAAGCAAATATTAGGACAAGCTGCAGCAGAAATAAGATCCTTTAGACCACCAGAACCCTATAAAGGTAAAGGTGTGAGATATTCAGATGAGCAAGTTAAAAGAAAAGAAGCTAAGAAAGCTGCTGCTGGAGCATAAAAAATGAGTAGTACTAAAAATTTATCAAGAATTCGCAGAGCTAAAAGATCACGCATACATATGAGAGATCAAGATTCACCGAGATTATCTGTATTTAGATCATCAAAACATTTTTATGCACAAGTTTTTGATAGCCTAGGCTCTACTGTAATTGCATCAGCTAGTACCTTGGAGAAAGANTTAAAAATAAAATCTAATAACGTCGAAGCTGCAGCTGCTATTGGNAAAAAAGTAGCTGAAAGAGCAATTGAGTCTGGAGTGAAAAAAGTTGTATTTGACAGATCAGGATATAAATATCATGGACGTATTAAAGCTTTGGCAGATTCAGCTAGAGACGCAGGATTGGAGTTTTAGAATATGAAGCAAGGAAATATGATGAATAACCAACAGGTTGATGCTCTTGAAGAAAAGTTAGTTCAAGTAAACAGAGTTGCAAAAGTTGTAAAAGGTGGAAGAATCTTTGGCTTTACTGCTCTTACTGTTGTTGGCGATGGTAATGGAANAGTTGGCTTTGGCAGAGGNAAAGCAAAGGAAGTACCAATAGCAATTCAAAAAGCAATGGAAAATGCCAGAAGAAGCATGGTGGAAGTTGAATTAAATAACACCACTTTATGGTATCCAGTTAAAGCAAAACATGGATCAGCAAATGTTTATATGCAACCTGCATCAGAGGGAACAGGTATTATTGCTGGTGGAGCNATGAGAGCTGTTCTTGAGTTAGCAGGAGTTCAGAATGTTCTTGCTAAGTGTTACGGTTCAACAAACCCAGTAAATGTTGTNAGAGCAACAATAAATGCATTAAGTTCAATGGAATCACCAGANACTGTTGCTTCNCGAAGAGGTAAAAAAGTTGAANAAATAATATGAGNAAAGATAAAGAAATAACAATTAAATTAATAAAGAGCGGCATTGGCAGAATGAACAAACATAAGCTCTGTNTAAAAGGNTTGGGATTTAAAAAATTAAATCAGGTTGTGANTGTGGTTGATACTCCAAGCAATAGAGGAATGATTAATAAAATTTCTGACATGNTAGAAATAATTGAGAACTAAAATGAACGAAGAATCTAAAAACATAATGTCNCTTAATACTCTATCGAACGAGTCAACGACAAAGAAAAAGAAAAGAGTTGGAAGNGGTATTGGTTCNGGAAATGGAAAAACAGCTGGTCGTGGNCATAAGGGACAGAAATCNAGGTCTGGCGGAAGTGTAAGACTTGGTTTTGAAGGTGGNCAAATGCCACTACAAATGAGACTTCCTAAATTTGGATTTTCATCCAGAGTCAACAATTCCTTTAAAGAAGTAAANATTAAAAATCTTGATGGCATGGACACTGTAAGCNTAGAAACCCTTAAAAAAANTAAAATTATTGGCAAATCNATAAANAAAGTAAAAATATTTGGAGATACTATTATTGAGTCAAAAATAACTGTTGAAGGCATTAAGGTTACCAAAGGAGCAAGGAACTCNATTGANAAAGCTGGCGGAAAAATTATCGAGACTCCAAATATTGAAGATAATAAAACCGCTAAATNAGAGGATGAGAAATAGTATGTCTGATCAGAGCAGCATGAGCGATCTATGGAAAAGGCTTAGGTTTGTCTTTGTTGCCATTCTTGTTTATAGGGTGGGAACTCATATACCTATACCTGGTATNGATCCTGATAGGCTTGCTGCTTTATTTGAACAAAATCAAGGAACAATTATAGAAATGTTTAATCTTTTCTCTGGNGGAGCCCTCGAAAGAATGAGTATTTTTGCATTGAATGTAGTTCCATATATATCCTCAGCTATTATTATGCAGTTATTCTCTAATTCAATTCCATACTTACAAGAGTTAAAAAAGGATGGTCAAGCAGGNAGGAATACAATTACTCAATACACAAGATATGGCACAGCAGTTTTAGCATTTATTCAAGCTTCAGCCNTAGCTGTTACNNTGTCTGCAAGTGGTTTAGCATATGTTCCTGGACCTTCATTTTTTGTTTCCGCAGTATTTTCAGTCGTCGCTGGAACTATGTTCTTGATGTGGCTTGGAGAACAAGTATCAGAAAGGGGTATAGGTAACGGAATTTCAATTATTATTGCTACAAGTATTCTTACCGGAATCCCAGGNGCTATTGGACAAGCGTTGGAACAATCNAGACAAGGAGATATCAGTATATTGCTTCTAATTGGTATCGGTCTTTTATCAATGGCAGTCATTGCNGTAGTTGTCTTTATCGAGAGAGGNCAAAGAAGAATTACTGTAAATTATGCACAAAGACAACANGGTAGNAGAATGATGCAAGCTCAAACTAGCCATCTTCCTTTCAAGGTTAATATGGCTGGTGTTATACCTGCAATTTTTGCAAGNACTTTTCTACTATTCCCTGCTTCATTGTCGACTTGGTTTGGAGAAAACGAGTCATTGAGTTTTTTACAAGGTTTTTCTTTAGCACTTAATCCAGGTCAACCACTCTACATATTGGTATTTGCTGGATTAATTATAAGTTTTTGNTTTATTTGGCTTGCACTTACATTTAATACAAAGGATGTTTCAGATAATCTTAAAAGATCTGGAGCATANATAGCAGGTATAAGGCCCGGCGAACAAACAGCCAATTATATAGATAGCGTATTGGCAAGACTCACTGTTTTTGGTGCAATATATTTGACTTTGATATGTTTGTTACCNCTNGCTTTAATAAATTTTGCAGGTATTTCACCAACAATATCAGTTGGAGGAACATCCGTTTTAATTATAGTAGTTGTTTTAATGGATTTTATGGCTCAAGTTCAATCACACATGATGTCATCTCAATATGCCTCNTTAATGAAAAAAGCTAACCTAAAAAATTATAGAAGNTAATATGAAAGTAAAAGCATCAGTTAAGAAGATTTGTAGAAATTGCAAAATTGTTAGAAGAAANGGCGTTTTATATGTAATTTGTAAAACAGACCAAAAACATAAACAGAGGCAAGGATAAGTATGGCTAGGATAGCAGGAGNAAACATACCAGAAAATAAACATGTCGAAATTTCGCTGACACACATATTTGGTATTGGAAGGAAAACAGCACAAAATATTTGCGTTGATTTAAAAATTGACTATACAAGAAAAATTTCTGACNTAAGTGAAGATGAAATAGAAAGCTTAAGGACTGCTGTTGGNGCATATGTAGTTGAGGGAGATTTAAGAAGAAATATAAGTACNAATATTAAAAGATTAATGGATCTGGCTAGCTATAGAGGCATTCGTCATAGAAGAAAACTNCCGACTAGAGGNCAGAACACTAAAAATAATGCAAGAACAAGAAAAGGCCCTAAAAAGCCAATGAGAGGATAAATATGGCTGGAAAAGGTAAGAAAAATAAAAAAATTGTTACAGATGGTGTTGCTCACATTCAATCATCATTNAATAACACAATTGTTACTATAACTGACAAGCAGGGTAATACGATCTGTTGGGCTACCTCTGGTGGATCTGGCTTCAAGGGCTCAAGAAAAAGTACACCTTTTGCAGCTCAAATTGCTGCAGATAAGGCTGGCAATGCAGCTAAAGAATTTGGAATGATAAATCTAGATGTTAAAGTCAAAGGACCTGGTGGTGGAAGAGAGTCAGCTATNAGATCTCTCAATGCATGTGGGCTAAAAATAAAAAGTATTACTGATGTGACGCCACTTCCTCATAACGGTTGCAGACCATCTAAAAAAAGAAGAGTTTAACGGAGAATATATGGCTAGATATAGAGGACCATCACTAAGACTATCAAGAAGAGAGGGAACTGATCTCCTTTTAAAAAGNGGAGTAAGGGCTATTGAATCCAAATGTAATATGGATACTCAACCTGGAGTTCATGGAGCAAGAAGAGGAAGACTATCTGATTATGGACTTCAGCTCAGAGAAAAACAAAAAGTTAGAAGAATGTATGGAGTTTTAGAAAAACAATTTAGAAATTATTATAAAAAAGCCGCTTCTTCAAAAGGAAATACTGGCGAAAACCTATTATCATTTTTAGAAAAAAGACTTGATAATGTTTGTTACAGAATGGGATTTGGTTCAACTCGAGCAGAAGCNAGACAAATGGTCTCTCATAAGGCTTTTNTGGTTAATGGAAAAGTTGTCAATATTCCTTCTTATCAAGTTCAACCAGGAGATGAAATTGAGGTCAGAGAATCCAAAAAAGGACATTTGAGGATTGCTGCTGCTTTAAAGATAGCCTCAACAAGAGAGGAATGTGATTGGCTTGAAGTTGATGAAAAAAGTTTTAAAGGTGTATTTAAATCTGTTCCTGACAGAACAGATTTAAGTTCTGAAATTAACGAAAATCTTATTGTTGAGCTTTACTCAAAATAAAATAAAGGCGGAGAAAATTATGCAAACATCAGTAATAGATCTATTAGTACCAACAGATATTCAGGTTGATGATGACTCACCAACTCTTTCGAAAGTAACATTAGAACCNTTAGAAAGAGGTTTTGGACACACACTTGGTAATGCCTTAAGAAGAATTTTATTATCTTCTATGCCGGGAGCTGCAGTAACAGATGTATCAATAGAGGGAATATCCCATGAATACAGTACCATTGAAGGNGTTAGAGAAGATGTTATAGACATTCTTCTAAACATNAAAGATATGCCNATAAATATTATAGAGGGAGANACAGCNGAGGTTGTTTTAGATGTTACTGGCCCATGCGATGTTTTAGCTTCATCATTTGAGGTGCCTGGTAATGTTGAACTGGTTAATCAGGATTTTCACNTAGCAACTATTGTTGATAAAGTAAATCTCAAGATGGTATTAACTGTTAAAACAGGAAGAGGNTATGAGCCNGCAGACTTGAGAGATGATGAAGAAAATATTGTTGGGGCCCTNAAAGTAGATGCATCATATAGTCCNGTAAGACGAGTTTCATATACTGTTGATAANGCTAGATTTGGNAAGAGAACAGACTTNGATAAGCTNGTGATTGAATTAGAAACAGANGGNACACTNGATCCAAAGATGGCGATAGAACATTCTGCAACTATTTTACAACAACAATTAAGTGCATTTGTTGATTTAGATGCTATTGCAGAGCAAGAAGCTAAAAAAGATCAGAATGATTTTGATCCAATACTACTTAGATCTATTGAAGAACTCGAATTAACAGTAAGGTCAACAAACTGTCTTAAAGCAGAAAGCATCTTTTTAATNGGAGATCTTATTCATAGATCAGAGTTTGATTTATTAAAAACTCCTAATTTAGGTAAAAAATCACTTAATGAAATTAAAGATGTTCTTGCATCTAAAGAGTTGTCTTTAGGCATGAATGTTGAAAACTGGCCANCAGTAGGTTAAAAATGAGACATAAAAAATCAGGAAGAAAACTAAATAGAAATTCTGCTCACAGGAAAGCCCTATTTAAAAATCTTGCAATTGCATTAATCGAACGGGATATTATTAAGACTACACTCCCTAAAGCAAAAGAGNTGAGAAGATTTATTGAGCCGCTTATAACAATTGGCAAAGAAGACAGTGTTGCAAATAGAAGAATNGTNTTTAATAGNCTTAGATCAGATAGCGCAGTTGCAAAATTATTNACTGAAATATCAGTTAATGCTAAAGATAGAAAAGGTGGATATACAAGAATTATAAAGGCTGGTTTCAGACCAGGCGATAAAGCAGATATGGCTTATATTGAGTTAGTTGATAGAAAACTCGAAAATGATGACTCTTCGGTGCCAGAGCTTAAAGACGAAGTAAGCGCAGCCTAATTTAATATTTCTTTTAGAAATTGTCCTGTAAAGGATCCTTTNTCTTTTGCTACCTTTTCAGGNGTGCCCTGAGAAACAATTTCTCCACCGTCTGAGCCTCCTTCAGGACCTAGATCAATAATCCAATCAGCTGTTTTGATTACATCTAAATTGTGTTCAATAACAACTACTGAATTTCCTTGTTTTTTAAGCCTATTNAGAACATTTAANAGTAATTCAATATCTGCAAAATGAAGNCCGGTTGTTGGCTCATCAAGAATGAATAATGTTTTTCCTGTGCTTCTCTTTGATAGTTCCTTAGCCAATTTTATTCTTTGAGCTTCNCCTCCAGATAAGGTAATCGCAGATTGTCCAAGAGTTATATAACCTAATCCNACATCATTTAAAGTAACNAGTTTTTTCTTAATTGATGGATGAGCCTCAAAAAACTCTAACGCATCTTCTACGGTCATATTTAAAATATCACTTATGCTTTTATCTTTATATTTNACTTCTAAAGTTTGCTCATTGTACCGACGTCCCTGGCATACATCACATTTAACATACACATCNGCAAGAAAGTGCATTTCAACTTTAATCATTCCATCNCCCTGACAAGCNTCACATCTTCCACCNTTTACATTNAAACTAAATCTACCGGGTTTNTAACCCCTTGATCTTGCTTCAATTGTTTGCGATAACAAATCTCTGATNTGNGAAAAAAGACCAGTGTAAGTAGCNGGATTAGATCTNGGAGTTCTTCCAATTGGTGACTGGTCAATATTTATNACCTTATCAAGATGATCAAGACCTTCGATTTTTTCACACTTTATCTCTTTTGATAGCTTTGACTTATTTAGCATGAAAGAGCTAATTGGTAATAAAGTTTGATTTATTAATGATGATTTACCNGAGCCNGAAACACCTGTTATACAGGTAAATACACCAAGAGGTATTTCTACNGTGATATCTTTTAAATTATTCTCATTNGCTTTNATGATTTTTAGCTTCTCGCTTTTTAATTTTGNTCGATTAGCAGGAATTTTTATTTGCTTTTCTCCTGAGAGATATTTCGCAGTTAAAGAATTTTTATTATCTAAAATNGATTTAAGGTCTCCTTGAGCACAAATTTCTCCACCATGTTTCCCAGCACCAGGNCCAATATCTATTATATGATCAGCTGACCTAATTGCTTCCTCATCATGTTCAACAACTATAACGGTATTCCCTAATTTTTTTAGATTGTATAGAGTCTTGATTAGTTTTGTATTATCTCTTTGATGAAGGCCAATTGATGGCTCATCCANAACATATGTTACACCAACGAGACCAGAACCAATTTGACTGGCCAATCTTATTCTTTGTGCTTCTCCGCCNGACAATGTTTCTGCACTTCTATCTAAAGTAAGATAGCTNAGACCCACATCTTCNAGAAAAGTAAGNCTATCTANGATCTCTTTAAGTATTTTTTCTGCAATTTTTTTCTTNGAACCACTAAGNTTTAACTTTTTTACAAAATTTAGCGATTCATTTATCCTCAGNCCCGTTATTTTATGAATTTGCGTTTTATTAATAAAAACATTTCTTGATTGTGCATTTAATCTTGAACCATCACATTCATCGCATGAACTCTCAGACATTAATTTAGATAATTCNTTNCGAATGTACTCAGAATCAGTTTCCTTAAACCTTCTTTCTGTACTAGGAATAACTCCTTCAAATCGATGTTTTCTTACAATTCTNCTTCCACTTCTAAACCTATGTGAAAAGTCTACTTTTTCTTTAGTGCCCCATAGAATAATATCTTTGATACTTTGTGGATAGTCCNTCCATTTTGTTGTTAAANTAAAATCAAAATGATTAGCTAAACATCTTAATTGATAATAATAAAAACGATTTCTTCTTGTCCAACCTTTTATAGCTCCATTTGCTATAGANACGTCATCTTCTTGTATTAATCTTTTTTCATTAAAAAATTGAATTACCCCCAATCCATCACATCTNGTNCACGCACCATATGGNTTNTTAAAAGAAAACATTCTTGGCTCAAGTTCTGCTACTGCATAGCCACATTTAGAACATGAAAAATTTGAGGAAAATAATGAAATTTTCTTTTTATCTATTTCTTCGACTTCAATCAGTCCATCTGATAAAACTAGCGACGTTTCAATTGACTCGGAAATCCTTGACCTTATATCATCTGTTTTTTTTATGACTAATCTATCTATGACAGCAGAGATATCATGTTTTTTATTTTTTTCTAAATCTGGAAATTCTTCAATTGGATAAANAATTCCATTTACTTTAACTCTTACATACCCACTTTTTCTTAGTTCATCATATATTGCAAGATGCTCACCTTTCTTACCTCTAACTACCGGTGCCATAATCATGATCTTTGTACCATCTTTGAATTTAAGAANTTCATCACAAATCTCAGATACAGTTTTAGCTTTTAATTCNTCATTGTGATCTGGGCATATTGGAGTACCAATTCTTGAAAAGAGTAACCTTAAATAATCATATATTTCTGTTACTGTTCCAACAGTAGACCTTGGATTATGAGANGTTGCTTTTTGTTCTATAGATATAGCCGGAGANAGACCTTCAATTTGGTCAACATCAGGCTTTTCCATCATTGAGAGGAATCTTCTTGCNTATGTTGACAATGATTCAACATATCTTCTTTGACCTTCTGCATAAAGAGTATCAAAGGCTAATGATGATTTTCCAGATCCTGATAAACCTGTTATAACAATGATTTTATTTCTTGGTATTTCAAGATTTATATTTTTAAGATTGTGAGTCCTAGCTCCTTTTATAAAAATACTATCCATGTGGGTAAAAATTCCGTGATGAAAAAATTAAATTAGGTTAAACTTCTACTATTATAAGAGGTAATTATGAGTAGAGGCGTAAATAAAGTAATTTTAGTAGGAAATTTAGGACAAAAACCTGAAATGAGGTATACGGCAACTCAGACTGCTGTAGCNAATCTTTCAATTGCGACAACAGAATCATGGAAAGATAAGGAAACNGGAGAAAATAGAGATAAAACTGAATGGCACAGAGTTGTTTTTTTTGGAAACCTTGCAGAAATTGCAGAAAAGTATCTTGATAAGGGCTCCAGCGTATATGTCGAAGGGAAAATACAAACTAGAAAATGGCAAGACCAAGAGGGTAAAGATAGATGGACCACAGAGGTTTTAGGAAATCAATTAACAATGTTGGGTTCAAGAAGTTCAAATGATTCAAATATGCAAACAGACAGTTCATCTGAGACACCATTTCCTCAGGATGATAAAAGCACAGGCATTACTGACGACGATATTCCATTCTAAGTTTTAGATCTTGAATAAAGAATATAAAACTATAACNCTAAGTGAAGAAGATTCAGTTGCTATTTTAAGATTAAATAGACCTGAGAAACTGAACGCATTCAATATGCAAATGCTTGATGACATGCTCAGCGCGATTGATTTTGTTGATGCTGACGACAACATCAAAGCATTAATCTTAACTGGAAATGGAAAAGCATTTTGTGCTGGCGCTGATCTTTCATCAGGCGATAAAACTTTTGACAAAGAATTTGATACTNGCGGTATATTTGAATCNAACTTNAGAAGAGATGCTGGAGGTATATTATCTCTNAAAATATTTAATTCTCTTAAGCCGGTTATAGCAGCATGTAATGGAGACGCTGTTGGTGTTGGAGCTACAATGCAGTTAGCTGCAGATGTAAGGATAGCAAATAAAAAAGCAAGATTTGGTTTTGTGTTTGCAAAAAGGGGTATTGTTCCTGATGGATGTGCAAGTTGGTTCCTCCCAAAGATTGTTGGTATTTCTAAGTCTCTTGAGCTGTGTTATTCAGGTGAACTAATAAGCGCTGAGGAAGGATATAGCATTGGTCTTGTTAATTATCTTGTAGAAAACCCAAATAATCTNATTAANGAAGCTATAAATCTAGCTAACAAATTTACCATAAATTCAGCTCAGGTTTCTGTTGCTATGACAAGACATATGTTNTGGACCTATTCATCTGAAANCGATCCCGAAAGTGCACANATAACTGAAAGCAAACTTATTGATTCACGCGGGTCTTCAGATGATGCCAAAGAGGGAGTTATGTCATTTCTAGAAAAAAGAAAACCAAGTTTTAAAAATAAAATATCAAAAGATTTGCCAACTATTTTTCCGTGGCGAAAGTCTAAATTCNAGGATTAGAAAATGTTATTTCAGCCATATAAATTAAAAAACTTAAACTTAAGAAATAGAATAGTAATGGCTCCTATGACAAGAAATCAATCACCTAANGGAGTACCAACNGATGANGTTGCAAAATACTATGAGAGGAGGGCTATCGGAGAGGTTGGACTTATAATTACTGAAGGAATCGAATTAAGTCATAAGGCATCAAGCGCGTATCCAAATGTTCCGAGATTAGATNCTGAAAANGCAAGAGATGGTTGGAAGAAGGTTGTACATGCCATAAAAAAAAATAATGGTTCNGTGATTGCCCAATTATGGCATTGTGGTGGGTTTAGAAAGCTAGGCATGGGCCCAAATCCTNAAGTACCTGGATATACAGCCTCTGGACTTGTAAAACCAGGTAAGAGAGTTGCACATGCAATGACCATAGATGATATTAATGANACTATTGAAGCCTATGCATCAGATGCTGAATTTTGCGAAAAGATCGGTTTTGATGGAGTTGAGATTCATGGAGCACATGGNTATTTGATAGATAATTTTCTATGGGAAGGAACAAACTTAAGAGATGATAAGTACGGNGGGTCAATTNAAAATAGATCTAATTTTGTAACAGAAATTGTTANAGCTGTTAAGTCTAGAGTTAGTGATGATTTTATAGTCGGGCTTAGATTTTCTCAGTGGAAACAACATGATTTTGATGCAAAGTTAGCAGATACNGTAGATGAACTTGAGAAAGTAATTTTGCCTCCTGTAAATGCTGGTCTAGATTATCTTCATTCAAGCATGAGAAGATTTTGGGAAAGCGAGTTTCCTAACTCAGATGAAAATCTTGCATCGTGGACGAAGAAAATCTCAAATATTACAACGATAGGAGTNGGNAGTGTTGGATTGGATACCGATTTTATTGATATGACTGCTTCTGCAAATCCAACTAGCATAGATAAAGCTATTGAGGATATTTCAAACGAAAAATATGAACTAATTGCTGTGGGGAGAGCTTTAATTGCTGATCCAAACTGGGTAATTAAAATGCAGGAGGGTCGGCTCAGTGACATNANTCCTTATACTAAAGAAGCGCTAATGAATTTATATTAAGATCTGCTTATAACAAGAGTTGCATTGGTTCCACCAAAACCAAATGAATTGCTGAGAATTGTATTAACTTTGCAATGTCTTGTTTCAGTAACTATATCTAGTTTTTTTGCTTCAGCACATAATTCTGACACATTTATTGTCGGTGCTATGAATTCNTCATTCAACATCATAATTGAATATATTGCTTCGTGAGCTCCAGTGGCACCAAGAGAATGTCCAGTCATTGATTTAGTTGAGCTAATTGCAGGCGAGCTAGAACTAAAAACTTCATTTATTGCATTNAGTTCTGCAATATCGCCAACAGGAGTACTTGTACCATGTGTATTAACGTAATCTATATTTAATTTAGCAGCTTCTATTGCACCTTTCATACATCTTGCTGCACCTTCACCNGAGGGCGCTACCATATCGTAACCATCAGAGTTAGCATAGTAACCAGANATTTTTGCTAATATGTTAGCATTCCTTTTTTTTTGCATGTTCCTCTTCTTCAAGAATTATCATCCCAGCCCCACCAGCAATTACAAAACCGTCTCTTGNAACATCATAAGGTCTTGATGCGCTTTCTGGAGAAGAATTAAAATTGGAGGATAATGCACNCATAGCATCAAATAAACATGACGAACTCCAATGTTCGTCATCACTTCCCCCAGCGATAACTATATCTTGCTGACCGCTCTTTATAAGATCAGCTGCATGACCAATGCAATGTGCACTTGTAGCACAGGCAGATGAAATAGAATAATTTATGCCCTGAAGTTTAAAAGCAGTTGCAATTATCGCTGATATGGAACTTGCCATACTTCTTGTTACACCATATGGACCAATTCTTTTTGGCCCTTTTTCTCTTGCAATATCTCCATTTGCAACCATAATTCTTGTNGAAGAACCCCCAGATCCTGCAACAACTCCTATTCTGGTAGAATTCAGATCCTCCTCATTTATATTTGCCATAGTTAAAGCATCTTTTGTTGCCAAATAAGAATATCCAGCAGACTCACCCATAAATCTTAAAAGCTTTCTATCAATATGCTCNGTCAGATCAATATTTATGGATCCAGATATACAGCTACGAAAACCCATTTCAGAATATTCTTTNTTAAAACTGATTCCAGATAANCCATTTTGAAGACTATTTAATACTTCANTATATGAATTACCTATGCAGGACTTAATTCCTACTCCTGTTACAACTACATTCTTCATTTAAAAATTACTTGGATCTTTAAATAACCCAACCTTTAGTTTGTCAGCACTATAAATCTTTTTATTATCTACAAACATTTCACCATCTGCTAAACCAACAATAGCGCCTCTATTAATTACTCTCTTGATATCAATTTTATATCTAACCTCTTTTGCACTAGGTAATACCTGTCCGAAGAATTTTACCTTTTCTGCACCTAGGGCTCTACCAATACCTGGAAGCCCAGACCATAATANATAAAACCCTAATAGCTGCCACATTGCGTCGAGACCCAGACATCCTGGCATAACAGGATCAGTTTTAAAATGACACTTAAAAAACCATAAATCAGGATGTATTTTTAATTTTGCATCTATTACACCTTTTTTATATTCACCACCAGTACAGTCAATGTTAGATATTTCATCAAACATTAACATTTCATCTGATGGAAGTCTCCCATCCCCAATTTTAGTAAAAAGTTCCCCATTAGAGCAGTTGATAAGATCTTCTTTAGTATAAATACTTTTTGGTTCAAAAATCATTTTTCCCTGTTATATGCATTATCAGTTAATTCTATCATTTCTTTTTGAATTTTAAGGTTATCTATTGCTTTAGCAGCTGAAATAGCACTTNGATAATAATTCTTCGCTAATCGCTCTGTTTTCTTTATACCATTTAGTGACACAATCATTTCAAAAACTGTCTTTNTTTTAATTTTCTTTTTTCCAAGCTCTTCAAAAAGCAATNTTTTTTGATTTCTACTAGCATTTTTATAAGCATAAAAGAAAGGATATGTTATTTTTCCTTCTTTTAAATCTTGAAAGCAGGGCTTACCNATATCTTTGCTATATGAGTAGTCAAGCAGATCATCTTTAATTTGAAATAATATTCCTATATTTTTGGCACACTCACTTATATTGCTGATTAATCTTTTGTCGGCATTAACAAGCAATGCACCAGTTTTTGCAGCTGCCTCAAATAATCTCCCNGTTTTAAAGTAACTAATTTTCTTTAATTTATTTAATGATATTTCAACATTTTTAATTGCATCAAGCTGAATTAATTCTCCTTGAGAAATATCATTTGTTGCATTTGAGAGTTCTTCGAGAATTTCTNTATTCCCAATATCAACCATGTACATAAATGCTTTTGAATAAATATAATCTCCNATNAGAACACCATGAGAGTTTGACCAAGCACTATTAACAGATTTTTTCCCCCTCCGTATTGAAGAATTATCTACGACATCATCATGAACTAGAGTTGCGGTATGAAGCAACTCGATAATTGCTGCTAGTTTTATTCTTTTTTTATTTCTTCTATTGAANGATGACGAAGTTAAGTTTAACTTTGCCCTTATCTTTTTACCTTTCGCTTTAAATACATGCTCATAAAGATTCTTAATNGTTTTCTCTTTCACAAAATCAGATTTTATGATCTTTTGCACCTGTCGAAGTTCTTTTTCTATAAGCTTAATTGAATTCATTTTTAAGGATAAATTAAGTCAAAATTATACATAAGTATTGATAATTTCTTCATTAAAGCGTATATTTTCCCAGCTTTAAAGGATTATTTTATGTATGCAGTTATTGAAACAGGTGGTAAACAACACAAAGTAGAGAAAGGTATGACTTTATTAGTCGATCTTATGAACGAAGATGAAGGTAAAGAAGTAGTCTTTGATAACGTTCTTCTTTATGTCGATGGNGATAATGTNGAGGTTGGACAACCTTATTTGAGCAATGTAAAAGTTAAAGCTACTATNAAAGATGTTGTAAAGTCTGAAAAAATATCAATACTTCGTTTCAGAAGAAGAAAGCATAGTATGAGAAAAGTTGGACATAGAGCAAAACATACTAAAATAGAAATCAAAAGTATTAAATTAGAGGCTTAAGATGGCACATAAGAAAGCAGGCGGATCAAGTAAGAATGGAAGAGATTCNAATTCAAAGAGACTAGGAGTTAAAAGATTCGGAGGNGAAATTGTAAAAGCTGGTGAAATTCTTATTCGTCAGCGAGGNACTAACACTCATCCAGGTCTAAATGTTGGTATAGGNAAAGATGATACTTTATTTGCCAAAGCTCACGGTATGGTTCAATTTACTTANAAGGGACCAAAAAAAAGAAAAACAGCAAACGTTATTCCGCAATAACAAAAATCAAATGAACTTCATTGATGAAGCCTATCTTGAGATCAGGGCNGGNAATGGTGGTTCNGGTGCATCAAGTTTCAGAAGAGAAAAATATATACCATTTGGNGGTCCCGATGGTGGAGACGGAGGAAAAGGCGGAGATATATTTTTTAAAGTAAATTCAAATTCAAACACATTAGTTGACTTTCAAAATAGAAAAATTTTTGAGGCAAATAATGGTCAAAGAGGATCCGGAAAAAATAAAACAGGNTCTGCGGGGGATGATTTAGTTATTGATGTTCCAAAAGGAACAGTGGTTTATGACGATTCNACTAATGAAGAGTTGATTGATTGNACTGAGGAAAATCNTGCATATTTAATAGCAAAAGGAGGAGANGGAGGTCTAGGTAATGCAAGATATAAATCATCAACCAATAGAGCGCCAAGAAAATGTACTCCCGGCTTTAAAGGAGAAACAAGNTCACTAAGATTGGAATTAAAGTCCTTAGCTGATGTTGGATTNGTTGGATTTCCAAATGCNGGTAAATCAACTTTTTTAAATTTTGTTTCATCTGCAAAACCCAAAATTGGGAATTATCCTTTCACAACCTTAAGACCGAATTTGGGCACAATTAAAGGAAGCGATTCAAGTTATGTTATTGCAGACATACCTGGACTCATCGAAGGTGCGTCTGAAGGAGCAGGTTTGGGCATAAAGTTTTTAAAACATATATCAAGAACAGGTCTTTTACTTTTATTCATTGATTTATATTCAACTGAAAATATATCACCAATTGATCAAATAAATCTGCTTAAAAAAGAACTAGATGCCTATAAAGATAATCTTACTCAGAAAGTTTCNTGGATCGTTTGTAATAAGATTGATNTGATCAATAAAGAAGATAAGGATCAAATTATTAATGAAATTGNAAAGCAATGTAAGATCGANAATAAAGATATATTCATGATTTCATCTGCAACNGGTGATGGAATAAAAGTTTTGATGAAAAGACTAGAGACAGAAATTACTGAATCTTAGTTAATATTTTTTATGGCTTTAGANAACCTACTTTTAGTTCTAGCAGCAGCATTTTTGTGTATAACTTTTTTAGAAGCTGAGGAATCAAGAACTTTCTCTGCAGTCTTNAGTAACTCTTTGGCTTTAGTTACATCCTTTTCATCNATACTAGCTCTCACTGCTTTAACAGCAGTTCTTACCATTGATCTTTGAGCATGCCTAAGTTTGTATGTCTCAGCATTTTGTTTTGCTCTTTTTATTGCTTGTTTTGAATTTGCCATAACCAGGTGCGTAGTTTAAATATCCTTAATGGTAAAGTCCATAATAAATNGTATTTAATTCAAATAAAAAAAAGGCAGCCTTAAGCTGCCTTTTTTNAATAACAATCGTTATCTTGAGAATTTAACACCCATNTAAAGCATTTTNCCTCTAATATCATGATGTTTTGGATCATAAGAGAAATTTGCGTCATCATAGACAAGAGGTGGTTCTTCATCTGTTACGTTATTTAAACCAACAGTAAATTGAAGATTNCCATCATTCATATCCATATTNTATGAGTATTTAAGATCTAAAGTATTAAACTCATCGATTTTAGAGGTAAACCCTCTTGCAGAAGCAACAGGACCTAAGCCAGCAGAAAAAGGCCTATCAGTCTCATAATCAGAAATCATTCTATAAAATGCTTTAAGAGAATGATCGCCGTTTACTAATTCTAGAGATAGAAGTGATTTAGTCTCAGGCATNGACCTTGCAAAATTATCCCAATTAAATTGACCAACAACATCTTTCATACCTCCAGAACCATTAGGTATTTCATATTTACTAATACGCGCATTTTTAAAACCAAGTGTTAAATCGCCCATTGAAGTAGATATTTCATATGTACCTTCAATATCCAATCCACTTGCCTNAACATTTTGTGCATTAAAATATTTTGTAGTCAGTCCAACAATTACCCCACCAGCACCTCTGACAACATCAGAAGAGGTTGGATCTGAGATTAATTTTCCTTGAGCATTTTCTTTTGTAATAACGTCATCGTAATCAACCATCCAATAGTCAACTGTTAATGAAGATTGATCATTAGGCGTCCANATNGCACCAAGGTTTATATTATTAGATTCTTCAGGCGTTAAATCAGGATTACTTTTNACAGCAACTCTAACAAATTGAGTACCGCCTACAGGAGCACCATTTGTGTCAAAATCTTGAAGAGCTTCTAGTGNAACTAGATCTGAATATATTTGAACGAGAGAAGGTTCTCTAAATGATGTACTGTATGAACCTCTTAGCACTAGATTATCAGTAGCTTGATATCTAGCTGAGATTTTAGGNTTTACACTATCNTCAGAATCAAGATTTTCATATCTCAATGCGCCCTTGACTTGAAGCTTTTCATTTACATCCTTAGAAGCTTCAACAAACATAGCATATGATTTTCTACTATCATCATTTTCTCTTCCTCCTCCAAGNAAAATNAAATCAGATTGTTGGGATATACTTCCATCNGCAGCAAATTCTGCGACAGATTCAGCATTTCTTGTAATTTTGTATGCTTCATTNTTGAACTGAAAACCNGATGCAATATCAATATCATTAACNTTTCCAGTTANNATGAAATCAATTGCNGTAAGGTCTGCTTCAACATTTCTTTCTTCNCCAGAAGAAATATAATCCACTAATTCTTGAGAATTCGCTGTTGGATCAAATAGATTCCATGATCCAGGTGCATCGCCAGCACCAAGAATAGCATTTCTAAATCTTGATGTGCTAGTGTCAGGCTGNAAGATGTAACTACTACTGGAACTTTTTGTTATGTGAAAGTCCCAATCAAAACCATTTTCTAGAACTCCATTTAATCCAAATGAAATCCTGTCATTCTTGTGATTTCTTGGCGCAATTGGTGAATCATATGTGGATCCCAAAGCTCTTCCTCTGAATAAAACAGGATATGAAAATGGACTTCCACCAACACCTGGCATCACTATATTTGGAAGGGTTAAATATGACAATGCTGGATAGGATGGTGATTGAGGATTGTCATTAACTTTTACATTTGANTTCATATAATCAATTTCCATTCCCATACCATTATCTAATGTTGTTGTGAAAGATCCGTACATATTTGAGTGATCTTCATCATTAATGAAATTAAATCTGTCCCCGTAATAAAAACCGCANANCGTTCCAGCAGATTGACCNATNNNATTTGTACCTTGTGGTAANAAAACACCTTTATTTGCTACACAATTTGCATCAGGTACGTATTCTAGTATTCCATATGTACCAGCATATGGCCCACTCGCCACACTGGTAACGTATGCACTTGGTGGGATTGCACCAGTGCCTGTAAGGGGTCCCGGAGGATATATTAAAAAACTATTTCCAAATGNACTAATTGCTAATTGTGACCATGCTGATAGGTCTCCATCTGTTCCTNTTAATGGAGATCTATTTAGTTTGCTGTATGCAAAAACAAGATTATTTCCATTATTTTCATTACCAACTATGAAGCTGATTCGATCATCTGCTTGGCTACCAACATCAGTTTTTTGTTGGCTAACATTCACTTCCATTCCAGTAAAATCTCTTCTGAGAATGTAGTTTGCAACACCAGCAACTGCATCGGAACCATATATTGATGCAGCTCCTTCTTTTAACACTTCAACTCTCTCAATCGCAATAACAGGAATACTATTAGTATCAACNAATACACTTCCGTCATTTGCTTGCGATGCTGCTACTGTATTTCTTCTGCTATCAATTAAAACAAGAGTTGAAGAGAGTCCTAACCCTCTTAAATTCACATTTGATGTTCCTTGTATTGATCCAGAGGTAAAGGAATCAGCATTGTTTTCTGATCCAGAATCTACTGTTAAATAAGCTGTAATATCTGCAACTGTTGTTGCCCCAAGGTCTTCGATTGTATCTCTTGAAACAATGTCAACCGGTGATGCTCCATNAGTAGCACTTCCTTTAATGTATGAACCAGTAACTACAACTTCCTCAACAGACTTTTCATCGTCTTGAGCGATGATGTTTACTGCATTAAATATAAGAAAAATTGAAAGACACCGGACAAAATAATTTTTAAAGTTTTTCATTAATTACTCCCTAAAAGTATAAATTATTAAATGACCCTGAGAACATATTACTATTAATTTTGAAAATTTGAAAATGATTTAGATTGGTGGAGGCGGCGGGAATTGAACCCGCGTCCGTCAATCCTTCAGCCTAACTTCTACATGCATAGCTCATTCTATTATTTTTAACTTACATTACCCGAAGAGCAGGGCATGGAAGCTAGCTTGATTAGTTTTCACCAAACTATATCCAAGCAATATAGCCTGGCAAGACTATGTGTTTATCCGATGCTTCAAACCATAGTCAATTTTTGCATCGGNTAGCATTAAGCTGCTAAAGCGTAGTTGNCGTTATTTGCAACTATTTTTTTATAGTATGTTTTACAAGAGTTACTATAATCTTGGCATGCGCTTCGGAGTCCAGTAGAAACGTCGAACCCTATTCGCCCCCAACGGGTTAAAGATTATACATTAATAATACTTTCAAGCTTTAGATTTAGATTATTTGTTCTTATTTTTAAGAATTCTTGCTTGATCTCTTTGCCAATCTCTTTTTTTGATATCTTCCCTTTGATCTCGTTGTTTTTTACCAGNACCAAGTGCAATTTCACATTTTACATTGTTATTTTTCCAATATAATTTTGTTAAAACACATGTAAGGCCTTTTTCACCTTTGAGCTTTTGTATTTTTAGAATTTCTTTTTTGTGAAGCAGAAGTTTTCTTGACCTTGTAATATCAATATCTTCATNNATTAAAGATGCAGGACAATCAATTTTAGCTCCTATAAGCCAGGCTTCATTTTTTTTAATGTTTACATATGAGTTTTTNACATCTAATTTATTATTTCTNAGTGATTTTACTTCCCAACCCTCTAAAACAATACCAGCTTCAAATGATTCACTGAGCTTATAATTTCTCGAAGCATTTTTATTTTTTACAATTAATGCAGGTTTTTCATTAGACATACTTTATTATGTATTGTGAGTATTGAGATGCAATAAATTTTTGGACATAAATTGAACATTACAAACATAAAATCNACATATGGTTATATNGGATTTATTCCTTTTGCAATCTTTTCTTTAATTCCTTGGATTATAGATGGCGACCTTGGAAAAATATCAATACAATTCCAATTAGCATATGGCTCATTAATAATTACGTTTTTAGGTGGCTTTGCATGGGGTTGGAGTGATGATGAAAAAAATCAACCTCTTAATCTNTCAATTGGTATTGGATTTAGTTTGCTTGGTTGCACAATGTTATTACTAACTTATTTTGAATATATTTTTATTGGATTAATGTTATCAATAATTAGTTTTTANGCATTTTATGTTTTTGAAAGTTCTTCAAATAACTTTCAACATAAAGACGTGGACTATCAAAAATTCAGAAAAATATTAACTTTACTTGTTTGTATAAGTTTTCTAATATCTTCTGGGTATTGGATAAATCCATACAGNAGCCCATACTTATAAAATTATGCAAAAAACACTTAAATCACACGGAACCTGGATAGGAAAATGGACATTTGTACTTGCCGCAACAGGATCAGCAGTTGGATTGGGAAATATTTGGGGATTTCCATATAAAGCAGGTACAGAAGGAGGAGCAGCTTTTGTTCTAATATATTTACTATGTATTATCATTATTGGTNTTCCTATAATGATTAGTGAAATTCTTATTGGGAGACGCTCAGGAAATAGTCCAATTAANTCTATGAAGAAATCTGCAATAGATTCCAATAGATCTTCTTCATGGCAACTGGTTGGATGGATAGGAATTTCAGCAGGTGTCTTAATATTATCTTTTTATAGCGTAATTGCTGGAATCTGCTTGAATTACATTTTTATAGCTGCAAGTTCAAGTGGCGAAATTTCNGCATCGGAGCAATTTGCTAGCGTTATACAGTCTCCAATAAGCTTGATGATATGGCATACGGTTTTTATGTTTTTGACATTTTTGATTGTTTCAGCAGGNGTAAAAGATGGCATAGGAAGAATGGTTAAGATNCTTATGCCAATGCTAGGACTACTATTAATTTTTATGGTCTTATATGGAATTGTGAAAGGAGATTTTTCAAAGGCTTTGTTATTTCTTTTCACTCCTGATTTTTCAAATATTGGAACAAATACTTTCTTGAGTGCCATGGGACAAGCTTTTTTTAGTCTAAGTTTAGGAATGGGTTCAATTATGGCTTATGGAGCGTATATGCCAAAAGATCAAGAAATAGTTTCAACATCTTTTAGCGTAGGATNTCTTGATACTTTAGTTGCAATAATGGCTGGATTAGCAATTTTTCCAATAATTTTTGCATTTAACCTTGAGCCTGGAAGNGGACCAGGTTTAGTTTTTATTTCATTGCTATCTGCATTTAATCAGATGGAATTTGGTCAATTAATTGGTGCAATTTTTTTCATCTTGTTATCAGTTGCCGCTCTGAGCTCTTCAATATCTATTTTAGAACCTGGAGTAGCTTTTATATCTGAAGAAAGAATTGCTTCAAGAANATCCTCTGCTTTAATCATATCTTTCTTATGCTGGGTTGTTGGCATTGGAACAGTATTCAGTTTCAATATTTGGTCAGATTATTACCCTTTACCTGATAAGAACTTTCAAGAAACTATTGAATTGATTTCTGTTCAAATCTTGCAGCCACTTGGCGGAATGCTTATTGCANTATTTGTTGGGTGGTTTATGAATGAATCCATTATTAAAAGCGAATTAGGAGATNTAAATCCTGTCTTTTACAAACTTTGGAGATTTTTTATTAGGTATATTGCTCCATCAAGCGTTGCATTTATATTTATATCTCAACTTTTATAAATTGAACAAAGTAAGTATCTCAAAATTTATTGAAGCTGATAAAGATTTCTTGTATGAAGAGATNTCATCTTTTAAAAACTATCAAGAATTTATTCCAGGATGTTCAAAGTCAGAGTTAATTGAAAAAAATAAAGATTNCGAAATTGGAGTTTTACAGTTCATTTTTCTAAAAAAGGATTATTCCATAAAATCAAAAAATATTTTATTGGACTCCGAAATTCACATAGAACAATTAGAGGGNCCTTTCAATTATTTTCTCGGAAAATGGAGGTTTTATCAAAAAGATGACGATATAACTAAAGTATCATTTGAAGGCGAGTTTGAATTACCTTTTATTCTNGAAGCTATAGTAAATAAAAAAGTTATTGAGTTATTCTCAGAAAATATGCTGCATGCATTCATTAATTATATTAATAATAAAAGCTAATTAGTTTTTATATTCTCTTCTATTATCCAACTTTCAACCAGATCATTGTCATTAAAAATAATAATTAATTTTTTTTCATCTAGTGTTTCAGTTCCAACTTGAATGGAATAGTAATAATCCCATCTATTAGAGTGAAAAGGATCTTTTAAAAGCGCCGTGCCAAAAATAAACTGTACCTGATCCTTGGTNAAACCTTCTTCCAATTTTTCTATATCNTCTTTTTCAATAATATTTCCTTGAAGGATTGGAACTTTATAAGGNGCTATAGAAGAACAAGCNGATATAAATACCACTAAGATACTAATAATTATGAATTTTTGTGTGAAAGATTTATTGGCTTGTAACATATNTGAAATTAATTATACTTCTTAATGTTTTGTCTGTCNTTAAAGAAATAATTGAATAAACATATATAATAAATCATATGAATAAACAAAATAAGGAATTACAAAAAGCTGGACTTAAAGCAACTCTTCCACGAATCAAAATAATGGAAATCCTAGAATCTACNGCGATTCAAGAGGAAGCACATTTTAGCGCTGAAGATATTTATAAAGAACTTCTCAATAANGGAGAAAATATAGGCCTGGCATCTGTTTATAGAGTTTTAACTCAATTTGAATCCGCAGGTATGGTTAAAAAACATCATTTCGAAGGAAGTCATGCCGTATANGAAGTTATAGAAGAAAATCATGAGCATATGGTTGATGTTGATACTGGAAAAGTTCTTGAGTTCCANGACTCAGAAATAATAAATAGATTAAACGCCATTGCNAATGATTCAGGATATCAATTAGTAGATCATAATCTTGTTTTGCACGTCAAAAAAATAGAAACATAACAAACACTTGAAGTGAATATTTAAGTCCCAATATATAGGAAAGGGANTTAAATATGGTTAAAGAAGAAGATTCAAAGAAAGTAGAAAACNGTTTTGATGNTGTTGAAGTCAATCATGANAGTGATGACATAGAAAATAATTCTAGTCAGGACAATGATTTANCTGATGACGAAGTAGAACAAACNTCAGCAGAGAATTTTTCTGAAGAAAACCTTGGCACGCCGACTTACGAGGAACTATTTGACAGAAATAAAGAGCTTGAGGATTTATTACTTCGATCTAATGCTAATCTTGATAATNCTCTNAAAAGAACAATAACTGAAATCGAAAAAGCACATAAGTTTGGAATTGAAAGNCTTGTTCAAGAATTGCTGCCAATAATTGATAATCTTGAGAATGCTTTATCTAATTTTTCTNAAAACTCAACAGATGAGGACAGGGAAGGCATCGAATTAACCTTAAAATCTTTTGAAAAAGCACTTGATAAATTNGGAATGGTACCTATTTATCCGGTTAATGAGGAATTTAATCCTGAAAAGCATGAAGCNGTTTCAATGGAAAAAGACAGTGAAAAAAAAGANGGCTTCGTTGGTAATGTTTTCCAAAGAGGTTGGGAGCTGCATACAAGAGTTTTAAGACCAGCAAGAGTTACAGTGATTAAAAATTAGAGGAATAAATTATGTCAAAAATTATAGGAATTGATTTAGGAACAACAAACAGCTGTGTTGCTGTTGTTGAAGGCCAACAACAAAAAGTTATTGAGAATGTTGAGGGGGCAAGAACAACTCCTTCAGTAATTGCATATACAGATAATGATGAAGTTCTTGTTGGGCTTCCGGCAAAAAGGCAAGCAGTTACTAATCCAGAGAACACGCTCTACGCTATAAAAAGACTCATTGGAAGAACCTTTGATGATGAAGTCGTAAGCAAAGATGCTGATATGGTTCCTTACAAAATTGTAAAGGCTGATAATGGTGATGCATGGGTAGAGGCATCTAAAAAGAAGTTAGCCCCNCCACAAGTTGCNGCTGAAATCTTAAAAAAGATGAAAAAAACAGCTGAAGACTATCTAGGTCANGAAGTGAAAGAAGCAGTAATAACTGTTCCNGCCTATTTTAATGATTCACAACGTCAAGCAACAAAAGATGCTGGAAAAATAGCTGGTCTAGANGTTAAAAGAATTATTAATGAGCCAACTGCAGCAGCTTTAGCTTATGGACTTGATAAAGGTAAGGGAGACTCAACTGTCGCGGTTTATGATCTTGGAGGAGGAACTTTTGACATTTCAATTATTGAAATATCAGATGTTGATGGAGAGCATCAATTTGAGGTTTTATCTACAAATGGCGATACTTTTCTTGGTGGTGAGGATTTTGATTTAAGATTGATTGATTATTTTGTAGAAAAATTTAAAGAGGAATCTGGTTTCGATCTTAAAAGTGATCCATTAGCATTACAACGTTTAAAAGAAGCTGCTGAAAAAGCAAAAATCGAGCTATCTTCATCNGAGCAGACAGAAGTTAACTTACCATACATAACGGCAGACAGTTCTGGNCCAAAACATTTTGTTCACAAAATAACTAGAGCCAAATTAGAGTCTTTGGTCGAAGATCTGGTTGATAAAAGTTTAGAACCGCTCAAGTTAGCTTTAAAAGATGCAAAAATTTCTAAAGGCGACATCAATGAGATTCTTCTAGTAGGNGGACAGACAAGGATGCCTCTTGTTCAGAAAAAAGTTGCTGAATTTTTTGGAAAGGATCCGAGAAAAGATTTAAATCCTGATGAGGCTGTAGCAGTTGGTGCAGCTATACAAGGTTCTGTTTTATCAGGAGATACCACAGATGTTCTTTTATTGGATGTCACGCCTCTTACTCTAGGAATCGAGACTCTTGGAGGAGTTGCAACACCACTTATTGAAAAAAATACAACAATACCTACNCAAAAATCTCAAGTTTTTTCAACTGCTGAAGATAACCAAACTGCTGTAACAGTTCATGTATTGCAAGGCGAAAGAACGCAAGCANCTCAAAACAAATCTTTAGGACAGTTTAATCTAACTGACTTACCTCCTGCCTCAAGGGGAGTCCCTCAGATTGAGGTTTCTTTTGACTTAGATGCAAATGGTATTTTGAATGTATCTGCCAAAGATAAAAATACAGGAAAAGAACAATCAATCGTAATTAAAGCTTCAAGNGGTCTTTCAGATGATGATATCGAGAAAATGGTTAAAGATGCTGAAGCAAATGCAGAGGACGATAAGAAATTTGAAGAGCTTGTAAAAACAAAAAATAATGCTGATATGCTNGTGCATGCAACTAGAAAAACTATTGAAGAGTCAAAAGACAAACTCGACGATGAAGAAGTTGAAAAGGTTGAAGNCGCTGTAAAGTCCCTTGAAGAATCAATTTCATCTGAAGATATCGAGGCAATAGAGTCNGCAACAAAAAACTTGAATGATGTTCTGACTCCTCTTACTCANAAGCTNTATAAACAAGANAATANTGATGCTCCAGCTGACTCTAGNTCTGATTCAGAATCAAATAATGATTCAGACAATACCGTTGATGCTGAATTTGAAGAAGTGAAAGAAGAAGATAAATAAATCAAGCAATGTCAAAGAGAGACTATTACGATACTTTAGACGTCTCTCGGGATTCATCTTCCAGTGATTTAAAAAAGGCTTTCAAAAAGAAAGCAATGAAATATCATCCTGATAGAAATCCTGATGATCCAGCANCCGCAGAAAAATTTAAAGAAGCCGCTGAAGCATATGAGGTTTTATCAGATCCTCAAAAGAAATCGGCATACGATCAGTTTGGACATTCTGGCGTTGANGGTATGGGTGGAGGNGGNCCCAACATTAATGATATTAATATAAATGATATTTTNGGCGATATTTTTGGTGACGTTTTTGGAACAAGATCACAATCAAGAAGACAAAGAAGAGGATCTGACCTNCAGTANAACCTAGANCTTAGTCTTAAAGATGCTGTTCTAGGCATTCAAAAGAAAATTAAAATACCCACCCACAACCAATGTANTGACTGTAATGGATCTGGTGCAGAAAAGGGATCACAACCAGTTACATGCTCAAATTGTGGTGGTTCCGGTCAAGTAAGAATTCAACAAGGCTTTTTTTCTGTTCAGCAAACATGCTCATCCTGCTCTGGGAATGGCCAAGTCATAAAAAANTTATGTAAAAAATGTAGAGGAGCTGGAGCACTAAAGGATACAAAGACATTATCTGTGAANATACCNGCCGGAGTCGATAATGGAGACAAAGTNAGGCTGTCTGGGGAAGGTGAGTGGATGAAAGGNGGTCAATCAGGAGATCTTTATGTTGCAATCAGAGTTATTGAGCATCCTATTTTTGAGAGAGANGGTAGAGATTTATATATTGAAGCACCAATACCATTTGATGTAGCTGTAATTGGGGGATCAATTAAAATCCCTANTCTTGAAAATAATATTTCGTTAAAAATACCTTCAAANACTCAAACAGGAAAAGTTTTTAGAATAAAAGGAAAAGGAGCATCTGTTGTAAGAAATTCANGAAGGGGCGATATTTTATGCAGGATAGTTGTGGAGACTCCTTCAAATTTAGATAAAAATCAAACTAAATTATTAAATAGTTTCAAAGATTCNTTAAATAGTGAAAATAATTATCCTGGTACAAGCACTTTTACTAAAGTTATTTCAAAATTTAAGGAATAATGTGATTAAGTTGTATGTAAATGGNTTATCTGGAAAGATGGGNCAATCAATTAATAGANTTGTTCAAAAAAGTGAAGCATACAAAATTATAAATCATTTGGATATTTCCATTGCCGATGCTTATATTGATTTTTCGTCTCCAAAAAGTTGCTTAGAGATGTTAGAAAAATGCATAAAATATAAGATACCAGCAATTATTGGAACGACCGGATTTAGCTTTGATGAAATTTTAGTCATTAGGCGCCATTCAAATAAAATCCCAATTTTAATGAAATCAAATTTTTCAAAGGGCATTGATTGTCTAATGAATCAAATTAAAGAACATTTATCTAGTAGTCATGAATTTTGTAAGTGTGTTATCAAGGAGATTCATCATAATGAAAAAGTTGACTTTCCATCCGGAACAGCTCTGGAACTTAAAAAATTTATTCTTCTCAATGACAAGAAAAATCTCATAAATTCAATTAAATTAGTTTCTGAAAGAGTTGATAATGAATTTGGAACACACGAGGTTGATTTTATTTCAAGGATAAANTCTTTTAAGTTTAAGCATAACGCACTCTCAAGATCAATATATGCGTCGGGAGCTTTAGATGCTGCATCAAATATATCTTNTTATAACNAGGGCTTGCATGGCTTCCAGGCAAATTCAGCTAAAACAAAAAATATCTTTTAAAAATTAGATAATTTCTATAAAATACACAGACTTTAAATACGACGATTCAGANTTTATTAGGATTAGGGTGCTTTTTTAAGTCAATCTTATGTTGAATCTGAGAACAACCCTACAGGAGAGATAAAATTGAGTATTGTATCAATAAAAGACCTGCTTCAAGCAGGCGTTCATTTCGGTCATCAACAAAGGTTCTGGAATCCAAAAATGGAACAGTACATTTTTGATACTAGAAAACAAATAAGTATTATTAANCTTGAATTGACACAAGAGCACTTAAGNGCAGCCGCATCAAAGGTTGAAGATATTTGCTCCAAAGGAAATAAAATACTATTTGTTGGCACTAAAAGATCTGCAAGTAAAACAATTAGAGAGGAAGCTTCAAAAATAGGTCTGCCNTACGTTGATAAAAGATGGCTTGGAGGAACATTAACCAACTGGAAAACTATTAGAGGTTCTATTAGAAGATTAATAGATATTGAAGAAATGATTTCATCTGGAAGAATTGATAAATTAATAAAAAANGAAGCNGTGGAAATCCAGAAAGAATATACAAAGTTACAAGCGAGNGTTGGTGGCATAAAAGACATGAAAGGCTTGCCTGATGCTATATATGTGATTGATGTAAAGTATGAAAAAATTGCTGTATTAGAAGCTAAAAAAATGGGAATTCCTGTCATTGCTCTTGTAGACACGAATTCTGATCCAGACGGAATTGATTTAGTAATACCTGGCAATGATGATGCCATNAGATCAATAAGACTGGTAACAAAAGTTATATCAGATGCTTGCTTAAGTGGAATAGAATCATCAAANGGCTTNTCAGCTAAATCAGATACACCAATAATACAGAAAGTNAAAAAAGATTCAGAAGATAAAATTACTGATAATTTNGACTCAGANGAAAAACTTGAAAATGANAAGAATNNTGAATCGCCAGATGANAATTCAATGACTCAAGACGATTCAACAGCTGAAAATGACCNAGTTATGGAAGACTCAGATCCAGANGANACNAANGAAGTTNATTCAAAAGATACGGAGTCATAATTATGGAAATAAAAGCATCTCAAGTAAAAGAATTAAGAGANATGACAGGTGTTGCAATGATGGATTGCAANAAAGCATTGGTAGAATGTGATGGAGATATTGAAAAAGCACTTGATTTATTGAGGTCTAACAGCGCNTTAAAAGCTGAAAAAAAATCATCAAGAGTTGCCGCTGATGGAATATTGGTAACATGTGTTACAAATACACATTCAACAATAGTCGAGATCAATTCAGAAACGGATTTTGCGGCAAAAGATTCAAATTTCCTNTCATTTGCAAATGAAGTAAAAGATTTTATTTCTAACAATAAGGTCTCTGAAATTGATTTCATTAATAATTCAGATATTGAGGATTCAAGAAAAGCGCTTGTTCAAACAATTGGTGAGAATATTCAGATACGAAGAGTTAGCACAATTGAATTTGAGGNAGGAACAAATGTAGGCTTGTATTTACATTCAGANTCNAAATTAGGNGCAATNGTAACTCTGCAAGGAGGAAANAANGAAATAGCAAAANATNTAGCGATGCATGTAGCAGCTTTNAATCCATTATGTTTATCNGAAGAAGATTTAGATGAAGAAACATTAAATCGAGAAAAAGCAATTTATGAAAATCAAGCCAATGATTCTGGAAAACCTAAAGAAATTATGGAAAAAATGGTTGAGGGAAAGCTCAAGAGGTATTTATCTGAGGTTTCATTATTGTCTCAAGATTTTGTAAAAGATTCTGAAGTTACTGTTTCTGAATACCTTGCTACNGCTTCNGCAAANGTTGTTTCTTTTGAAAGATTAAAGGTTGGTGAAGGTATTGAGGTTGAAACTAAGGATTTTGCTGAAGAAGTTGCCGATCAACTAAAATAATATGTCAGATAAACTATATAAAAGAATTCTCTTAAAATTTAGTGGAGAATCTGTTGCTGGCAATGATGAGCATGGCATAGATCCAAAAATACTTGATGGTATGGCAAGTTCTGTTAAATCCTGTAAAGATCTTGGAACAGAGATTGGTATTGTAATTGGCGGTGGAAATTTATTTAGAGGAGAAAAACTAAATAAAGCTGGCATGGACAGAGTAGCTGGCGATCATATGGGAATGCTAGCTACTGTTATGAATGGAATTGCATTAAGAGATGCTTTAGAGAGAGCAGGAATCAAGACAAGAGNNATGTCAGCAATNTCAATGTCAGGAATNGTTGAGCATTACGATAGAAGATTAGCAATTCAACTCCTAAGCGACGGCTTCGTAGTTATTTTTACTGCTGGAACTGGAAATCCTTTTTTCACAACTGATACTGCGGGATGNTTNAGAGCGATAGAAACAGAATCTGAACTTATGTTAAAAGCAACAAGAGTAGATGGTGTTTANGATTCAGANCCTGAAATAAATAATGATGCTACNTTTTTTGANGANTTAACGTTTGATGAAGCCATTTCTAAAAATCTTAAAGTTATGGATGCAACAGCNCTAACTCTTGCCAGAGATCANAAGCTNCCAATAAAAGTATTTAATGTAAANAAACATGANGCACTTAAAAACATTATATGNGGTGAAAAAATAGGTACACTNATAAATTAANATGGAAAATATACAAAAAGAANTNTCTGAAAAAATGGAGAAATCTATTTCAGCTCTTAAAAATGCTTTTAACAAAATAAGAACTGGTAGAGCTAACCCAGCTATTCTCGATGANATAAAAGTTGATTACTATGGAAATCTTACACCCATCAATCAAACTTCAAATATCACAGTAGAAGAGGGACGATCATTGGTAATTTCTCCTTGGGATAAAAACTTAATACCTGAGATTGAAAAAGCTATTTCAAGCTCAGATCTTGGAATAAATCCAAGTACTANCTCTGATTTAATAAGAGTAACTATGCCTTCTCTTACAGAGGAAACAAGACAAAATTATATTAAACAAGCAAGATCAGAAGCTGAAAATTCTAGAGTATCGATCAGAAATATTAGACGTGATGCAAATCAAGCTGCTAAAGATAAACAACAATCTTCTGAAATTTCAGAAGATGATCTTAGAAGAATAGAAGATCTTATACAAAAAGAGACAGATCAATTTATATCAATAATAGATTCTGAACTTAAAAATAAAGAATCAGATCTTTTAGAAATATAGAAAGCCATAATGGCTAAAAAAGNAATCAANAGCNGTCATCCAAAAAATGTTGGAATTATAATGGATGGNAATGGAAGGTGGGCCCTTAAAAATTCATTTCAGATTAGTGAAGGTCATAAAAAAGGAGTTCAAATCGTTCGCCAAATTGTTGAAGAGTCTGTAGAACAAAATATTTCATCCCTTACTTTATATGCTTTCAGCTCAGAAAATTGGCAAAGACCCAAAACTGAGGTAAATGCAATAAAAAAACTTATTATAGATGCAATTAATGAACAATTAGACGAGCTTAAGGAGCAACATGTTATGGTGAGGTTCTTTGGTCATGTTGAGGATTTTGGAAAGAAAGTTTTGCAAAAAATTGAGCATGCTGAAGCTGAAACTAAAAGATCAGATCAAAAATTAAAATTAAATATTGCTCTAAGTTATGGTGGTCAACAAGACATACTTGATATTGTTAAACAAGTAAGTAAAAAAGTTTCTGAAAAGAAGATCAATATTGATGAAATAAATCATAAAATTATCAATCAACATTCATGCGCTCCTGTTGATAAGATTGATCTNTTAATAAGAACAGGAGGAGATAAAAGAATAAGTAATTTTTTACTTTATCAGATTGCTTATGCTGAAATAATTTTTGTTGAGAGATTATGGCCCGACTTTTCTAAAAAAGATTATTTAGATTGTCTTTTAGAATTTGGTAATGCGAGTAGAAGATTTGGAAAAAGAATATAAAACCAATCTCATTAAAAGATTTATTACTTCATTTGTAATTATTATTCCTGTAATGGCAATTATGCTAAATGAAAATTTCTGGATTTTTTCTACAATAATTTTTTTAATTTGTTCTGTAGGCTTTTATGAATGGAATCAAAACATGTTTGGTTCAAATATGATGGGCTTATTCATTTTATCTGTATTTGGAATGTCTTCAGTTTATTTTGTTGGTCAAGAACTTTATCAGGAAATATCAGCTTATACATTCTTTTTAATCATAATTTTAAATACAGCAATTTTTGACACATTTGCTTTTATAGTTGGTTCTTTATTTGGTAAAAACTATATTGCTAAAACAATAAGCCCAAAAAAGACTTTTGAAGGATTATTAGGTGGCTTGTTAGGAAGTATTTTATTTTTTTTACTTATTTCAAATTATTATGATTTAGGTTACGTGAATTTAATAATATTTATTCTTGCTTGTTTTTTTGCTTTTTTTGGAGATCTTTTAATAAGTTACTTCAAAAGAAAAAAAGGAATAAAAGATACTGGATCAATATTGCCCGGCCATGGCGGAATATTAGATAGACTCGATTCCCATCTTCTAGCTACTCCAATAAGTATCTTACTTTTTTTGCTAATCTCATGAATATTCTTTTATTAGGAGCAACAGGAAGCATAGGGAAAAGTGTTCTCAGCGTTATTGATCAGAACAAGGAAGANCTAAACTTATATGGCATTGCAATAAACAAGAATNTAGATAGCTGTAGANAAATAATAGAAGACTTTTCTCCATCTTTTGTATANATAGAAAACNAAGATATTTTTGGAAAACAAGAAAANTTANATGGATCAACTTTCCTTAACGGAGACGATTCTCTAAGAGAGCTTGTACAAGACNAAAATATAGATATTATTGTATCTGCTATTTCAGGNTTTGCAGGCTTAAAAGCAACTTACTATGCTGCATCTTCNGGAAAAAAAATTCTATTAGCAAACAAAGAGAGTGTTGTTGTAGCAGGAGATTTAATCATTCCTAAAGCTCANTCATTTGANACTGAAATANTACCAATCGACAGTGANCATAATGCAATTTTTCAATGTTTAAANGGAGAAAAAGGCGTTGCAGATGTTGAGAAGATAACTATTACNGCGTCCGGAGGNCCATTTATTAATAAGGATATAAAAGANCTAAAAAAAGTTTCTATAGAANAAGCTTTAAATCATCCTAACTGGAAAATGGGAAAAAAGATTTCCATCGATTCTGCTACGCTAGTTAATAAATGTTTAGAATTAATTGAGGCTAAATATTTATTCAATTTAGAGGAAAAGTTTTTTGAATTAGTTGTTCATCCCCAGAGTATTATTCATTCAATAGTAACTTTTAATGATGGATCAAGCCTATGTCAATTAAGCAATCCTGATATGCGAGTACCCATAGCAAATGCTTTGTCCAATAATAGAAGACTTCCAATAGATTACAAAAAAATAGATTTTAACAATCTTGAATTAAGTTTCCAAAGCTTCCCAGAAGACAGAAATGAGCTACAAATGATTGCTAGAGAGGTTTGCAACTCTGGAGGCCTTTTAGGTACCGTATTTAATGCATCAAANGAAATTGCAGTTGCTTGTTTTTTAGATGGGCTTATAAATTTTGATAAGATTTATGAAGTAATTTATCGAACTTTTTCTGATAACTTTTTGTCTAATGAAGTAACCATAGATTCAATTTTTGAAGCNGACAAACAAACACGCATTGAGGCAAAGAAGGTGGTAAAATCGATTACTACTAATTAAAAATGACATATTTAATATACATACTAGCTTTTGCTGCATTACTNGGAGTTTTGGTTACTATCCATGAGTTTGGNCATTTTATTGTTGCAAGAATTTTTAAGGTCCATGTTCAAAGATTTTCAATAGGAATGGGTCCTGTTTTTTTTAAAAGAAATGATAAGCACGGAACTGAATTCGCATTGTCGGCAATACCCCTAGGTGGATATGTCTCAATGATTACAAATAAGTTNATTGAATTAGAGCCGGAGATTAAAAATCAGCTCAATGACGAGCAAATTAAAAATACTTTTGATTCAAAGCCAAAATGGCAAAGGGCATCAATTATGTTTGCAGGGCCGCTTGCAAACTTTATATTATCNATATTAATTTTTACAGGAATTTTTCTAAGCACACCAGATCCNCAAGTAATACCTGTCATAAAAAGTGTTAATGAAAATTCATTAAACTTTAGCTCACCACAAAAGTTTCAAGANNATGATCAGATTCTTCAGATAAATAATAAGATTGTAAAAGACTCTAAAGATATAAATTTAGAATTATTATCATTTGCTGGATATACAGGTGAAATTGTTTTTAAAATTTTCAGACCNTCAATAGACAATTCAAAAAATATTTTTATAAAAGTTGAAAACTTCTTACCTACATCAGATTCACAAAGCAATCCNGTTGAATTTCTTGGATTAAATTTANAATATAAAATGCAGCCTTATATTGGTGATATTTTGAGTAATGGGCCCGCTGAGGCTAGCGGCATTAAACCAAATGATAAAATTTTATCTATAGGCAATAGAAAAATTGAATATGCAGAAGATATAAGAAAACTAGTTTCAGGAAATCCTAATAAAGATTTAGAATTTAAAATAATAAGAGGTGAAGAGACTTTATATTTACCTGTAAACATTGGATCTCAAACAAGGGATGGCAAAGAATTTGGTATCTTAGGAGTATCATTTGGTACCTCTAGAAGCTTTGTTGAATCTTTTAATAAGGGTTTATTTGAAACATATAANCTTAGTCTAAAAACTTTACAATTTATCGGTAAGATGATCACCGGNAATATGGGAACACAAAATCTTAGTGGCCCAATAGGTATTGCGCAAATGGCCGGAAATACTGCTCAAGCTGGATTTTTACCATTTATGTATTTAATGGCTTTGCTAAGTATAAGTTTAGCAGTATTAAATTTATTACCAATTCCAGTCTTAGATGGAGGTCAATTGACTCTTTTAGGTATTGAAGCAATAAGAGGAAAACCTTTGCCCGAAAAAGCAGAAAATATTATTTATANTGGTGGCGCAGTTTTAGTTGGAATGCTNATGATTTTTGCTATTTTTAATGANATTTCAAGATTTCTATAAGCATGATTAAAGTAAAAAATATTAAATTAATCATCCTGTCTTTGCTTTGCATTCAATTATCATCCTTTGAAGAATTTCTTGTAAGTGATATAAGNATTATTGGACTTCAGCGAGTTTCTACAGGAAGTATTTTTAATGTTATTCCAATAAGCGTTGGTGATAGAATTAATCAAAGAAAATCTAATGATATTGTAAGNTCTTTATTTGCAACTGAACAATTTGATAATATTCAAATTGGCAAAGATGGTAATACCCTAATAATAAATGTTGTAGAAAGGCCATCAATTTCNTCAATNGATATTTCTGGCAACAAAGCACTTAAAACAGAACAACTTTTGGAAAGTCTTGATGGTGTTGGCATAAAACAAGGAGAAGTCTATAAGAGATCAACATTAGAAGGAGTTAAATCTGAGCTTGTGAGGTCCTATGCTTCAAACGGGAGATATGGTGCAAACGTAGAGATTGAAGAAAATATCCAACCTAGAAATAGAATAGAAGTAAAAATTGAAGTTGATGAGGGNACAAGTGCCAANATAGAAAGAATTAATATTATNGGAAATGAAATTTATGAAGATGAAGAACTTCTGAAGAGTTTTGAATTATCAGAGGGATCTTTTTTTTCTTTTCTTTCAAANGATGATCAATACTCTAGAGAAAAGCTCACAGGAGATATTGAGTCTTTAGAATCATATTATCTTGATAGAGGATATTTGAAATTCTCAATAGAATCNTCNCAGATAAGTNTATCAAGAGATAAAAAATCTATATTTATNACTTTTAATGTATTTGAAGGGGATAAATATGAGATAAATGATGTTGATTTAATTGGGGACATCCCTTTTGAAGAAGAAGTATATTCTGAAATTGTTAATTCATTAATCAATACAACTTATTCTCAAGCAACGATAACAGGAATAGAAGAATTTTTTACAAATGTCTTAGGAAATAGAGGTTATGCATTTGCNCAAGTTGCTGGNAATCCAGAAGTTAACGAAGAAACCAATGATGTAAAGCTNATNTTTACAATTGAGCCTGGTAAAAAAACTTATNCAAGAAAAATCTTGTTTGCTGGTAATAACATCACTCAGGATTATGTCCTCAGAAGAGAAATGCGACAATTTGAGGGTGCATGGAGTTCTGACAACAGCATTGAAGCAGGGAAAGTTAGATTAGAAAGATTGGGTTATTTTAAAGAAGTTAATGTCGAGACTGTACCTGTTCCAGGAACAGATGATCAAATTGATGTTATTTATACTGTAGAAGAGGAGAATACTGGAAGTATTGGAGGTAGTTTTGGGTATAGTGATTTTGGTTTTCAACTTGGCTTTAATTTACAAGAACAAAACTTTTTTGGAACTGGTAATACTGTAGGTATTGGCATAAATAAAAATATTTACAGCGAATCATATAACCTTTCATTTTTGGATCCATTTGCAACAAAAGATGCTGTGAGTCTTGGATACAATCTTTACTTTAGAGAAGTAGATTATGGCGAGTTTAATGTCGCAAATTATCTTACAAACTCATATGGAATTGGTGCACAATTCGGTTATCCAATAACCGATGTTAGGAGACTTAATTTTAGTTTGACTTATGATAAGACTGATATTGATATTGGAACTTTACCTGCAAGAGAGATTAAAGATTTTGTATTATCAGAAGGGAATATTTTTGAAACACTTAATGCAGCACTTACATGGCAGCAGGTAACACTTAATAGAGGTGTTTTCCCAACTGATGGCTCTTCAACATCTGTAACTCTGAGTTCAACACTTCCTGGAAGCGATATTAATTATTACAGATTTAATTTACGTCAGAAATATTATCAACCTCTAACTGCTGATCTTGTATTTGGATTTGCAGGCGAAATTGGTTATTTAGAAGCATATGGCGATACAAAAGAAACACCATTTTTTCAGAATTTTTATGCTGGTGGTCCTAGATCACTGAGAGGCTTTGAATCAAATACGCTTGGTCCAAGAAGCACTGATGCACCATGTTACGAGTTTAATTATGTTGAGGAGACCTGTCCTAATTTGCTTGATACAGATGGAGATGGAGAATTAGATACGCCTTATTACAACCCATACGCGAACCAAACATCTAGGTACTATGATAGACCGATAGGTGGCAACATAAAAGTTGAGGGAAGCCTACAACTTATTTTTAGACTTCCATTTATAGAAGATCAAAGATCCTTAAGATCAGCATTCTTTTTTGATTTTGGAAATGTTTTTTCAAACAATTGTAAAAGTTATCAAATAAATTGTTATAAACCTTCCGTTGATGATCTTAGATATTCATATGGATTTGGTGTTACATGGATTACAGGTTTTGGTCCATTTAGCTTAGCGATTGCTAAACCAACCAATGCAGGACCTCAAGAGAGAACAGAAGAATTCCAATTTACATTAGGAAATGTATTCTAATTAATATAAAATGATCAAATCCAAAAAAGGGGTAATTATGAAAAACAACATAAAATTTTATTTTTTAACATTTTTATTTTTAACTTCACCAATCTATGCTCTTGATGTTGCAGTTATTGATATGAGAACAGCCGTATTATCTACGCAAGCTGCTGCCGATGCATTTAAGGCTCTCGAAGAAGATCCCGACTATTCATCAAATTTGGAGGAAGCTCAGTCCTTGCAAGCTGAAAGACAGGCTTTAGCAGAAAAGCTTCAAAAAGAACTTGAAACACTTTCCCAAGAAGATATAGCAAAAATGCAAAAGGATATTCAAGATAAAGGAAAAGATCTAGAATTTTTAGCTGGAAAAATTCAACAGGCACAAGAAGAAACAGCACAAGAAGTTTTTGTTTCTACTGGTCCTACGATGCAAAAAATAATAAGTGAGCTAATTGCAGCTAAACAGATTAAAGTTCTATTGGCTAAAAATGAAACTCTATTATTTAGCGATGCCGCTCTTGATCTAACCGATGATGTAACGTCAATGCTAGACGTTGCAGCAGTAGAGGCTAGCACTCAGTCCGAGTAGTGTCTAAAGATAAATCTTATAAGTTATCAGAATTAGCAAAAATTACTGAAACAACAATATCTGGTGATCCAGATNTTGTTGTAGATAGTATTGCTACTGTTTCAAGTGCTACAGAAAATTCAATTACTTTTATAAGCAACAGCAANTATGAAAAAGATTTAAATTCTTCTAAGGCNTCTGCTGTTATAGTTAGCAAGGATTTTAATATAGATGATAAATTNAATTATCTTCAAGCAGATGATCCGTATTTGACATATGCNAAAATTTCAAAATTATTTAAAACACAAATANTTCCTAGAAANAAAACGACTATTCATGATTCTGCAATTATTGAAGATAGCTCTTCAATAGGAGAGAATACTTTTATTGGAGCAAATGTNTACATTGGCCATAATTGTGCTATTGGNAACAATGTTATTATCCATCCAAATTGCTCAATAGTTCANGATGTTGAGATCTCATCAAATACAATTATTCATCATGGNACAGTTTTAGGTTCTGACGGTTTTGGATTTGCACCCACAAAAGATGGTTTCGTTAAAATTGAACAGCTTGGAAAATTAAAAATTGGAGCTAATGTTGAAATCGGTGCATCTTGTACTATTGATAGAGGAGCTATTGACGATACTATAATTGAAGACGGAGTTATTTTAGATAATCTTGTTCATATTGCACACAATGTTATTTTAGGCAAAAATTCAGCCATAGCTGCAAGTTGTGCAATTGCTGGTTCTTCAAAGATTGGTGCAAATTTTCAAATGGGTGGCTTGTCAGGAGTTCTTGGTCATCTCAATATATGCAANAACGTATCTGTTGGAGCGCATACACTTATTACAAAAGATATTAATGAGCCAGGAGAATATGTAGGAATTATGCCCNCTCAAGAACACACAGCATGGGCAAAATCTTCTNTTTTTATTAAGAGACGTGGAAAATAAAATGAAAATTTCTAAAGATGATATCAAGAAATATCTCCCGCACAGAGATCCTTTCTTATTTATTGATGATGTTGTTTCCATTGATATTAATAATGGAATTCATGCAAAAAAAATTATTTCTAAGGATGAATATTTCTTACAAGGCCATTTTCCAAATAATCCAATTTTTCCAGGAGTAATTATTATTGANGCACTAGGTCANGCTTCTGGTATTTTGGGTTTTGTGAAAATGAATAAAACNCCAGAACAAGGNTCTATTTACGTGTTAGCAGGAGTTGATAAAGTCAGGTTTAGGAAAAGAGTAAGACCTGGAGATGAAATAGATCTATTCAGCCACGTACTTNGTGAAAAAAGNGGAATATGGAAATTTGAATGTAGNGCTGAACTTAAGGGTGAATTNGTTTGNTCTGCTACAATCTTGTGCGCTGATAGGAAAGCATAATGAGTATTCATGAAACATCAATAATACATAAATCATGCGAAATAGATTCTTCCGTTGAAATTGGACCATATTGCCTTATTGGTGAGGGNGTTAACATAAAAAAAGGAACCAAACTGTTAAGTCATGTTGTGATAAAAGGGCCTACGACNATAGGTGAAAACAATACTTTTTTTCAATTCTCNACAATTGGTGAAGATACTCCTGATAAAAAGTTTAAGGGAGANAANACAAAACTAGAAATTTTGAATNATAATGTTTTTAGAGAAGGCGTAACANTTCATAGGGGCACGACTCAGGATAAAGGTATTACTAAGATAGGTTCAAATAATCTTCTTATGCCATATTTTCATATAGCTCATGATTGNATTGTTGGAAGTAATAANGTTTTTGCAAANAATGGAGGTATAGCAGGACANGTTATTGTAGGTAACAATGTAACTATAGGAGCTTTAACAACTGTTCANCAATTTTGTAAACTTGGTGATTACTCTTTCTTAGGTATGAATACATCAATAAGCATGGATGTNCCTGCTTTTGTNAAAGTTGCAGCGGANCCTGCAAGAGTAATAGGATTAAATTCTGTTGGTATGCAAAGAAATGAAATAAGTTTAGGTTCTATAAGCCTCATAAAAAAAGCNTACAAACTTGTTTACAGAAAAAGTTATAAGTTAGACGAAGCAATATTAAAGCTGAAACAATTAAATGAAATNGAAAATGATATAAATCTTGATATTTTCATCAGCTCATTAGAGTCATCACAAAGAGGAATTTTGAGGTAGGAACAAGAAAAATTGAAATTAAAAATTGGAGTTGTGTGCGGAGAACATTCTGGAGATAGCTTAGGAGCATGTATTGTTGAGGAGCTAAAGAAAAATAATGATGTTAGTTTAATTGGTGTTGGTGGTCCTAAACTTGAATCTCTTGGGCTGAAAAGCATATTTAACTTTTCTGAACTTAACGTTATGGGATTAGTTGAACCTATTTTACACTATAGGAGATTNGTCAAATATAGAAAAACCTTAATAAAATTATTTATAGAAAAAAATATAGATATATTTATTGGGATAGATTCACCAGATTTTAATATTGCGATTCATAAATCTTTAAAAGCAAATACAATCTGTAAAAATGTTCAATTAGTCTCCCCCTCTGTATGGGCTTGGCGTCAGGGTAGAGTTAACTCAATAAAAAAATATATCGATCTCACTTTGTGTTTATTTAATTTTGAGGACAATTTCTTCAAAAAAAATAATCATAATAGTCTTCATGTAGGCCATCCTTTTGCTAATTTAAATCCGACNGATAAAGAAATTATTTNNAAAAAATATAANCTTAATTCAATTAAAAAATATATATCGATTCTACCTGGGAGCAGGAATTCAGAGATTGCATCTATGTCTAAAACTTACATAGATTTTATAAAGGAACATTGCAGCATAAATAAAAATTTTTTTTATCTAGTTCCGGCNGTAGACAAAAAATCTCTTNTAACTTTGCAAAAACTATTCTNNAAANAAGANTTACCAGTCNTNATAAAGGAAAATGCTATTAGGGACTTTTTGTCTATTTCAGAATTTTCAATTGCAACATCAGGAACTGCAACACTCGAATCAGCTATTTTGGGTTGTCCGCCAATCATATGTTATAAAACAAATGCACTCAATTATGCAATTATTTCAAGGATGCTGAAGGTTNATAAAGTTGGGTTACCAAATCTTTTATTGAACGAAGATATATATATTGAANTAATTCAAAATAAATTTAATGTAAAAAATATTCTTAAGGCTATTGAGGNCTANAAAGATAANAAAATGGACAATAACAAAAATATAGAAAACTTAAAAAATCTNCTAAAAGGNGAGGGCTACTCAAAAGCTGCCAAAGAAATTNTTTCACTTTGAATAAACTAATCGCAGGATCTGATGAAGTTGGTAGNGGCTGTCTCGCAGGCCCTGTTGTCGCAGCNGCTGTGATTTTAAGAAATCCTATTGATGGAATTGACGATTCNAAAAAACTTTCTATTGNTAAGAGAAAAAAANTAAATGAAATAATTCTGCTAAATTCATTTTATGGTTTTGGAGTAGTGTCAAACTCAAAAATTGATCAAATTAATATTCTTGAAGCCTCTTTATTNGCAATGAAAAGAGCTATACTTAATTTACCAGTANAACCTGACTTAGTTTTAATAGATGGCATACANAAGCCNAAAATAAATCTTCAAATGAAGACAATAATAGGTGGNGATTCTGNAGAGGATAATATTAGTGCCGCATCTATAATAGCTAAAGTATATAGAGATAATCTTATGATCTCATANGATAAAAAATATCCTNTGTATGGGTTTAAAAAAAATAAAGGCTATGGAACCAAAGAACATTTTAAGGCAATCAGAAAATATGGAGAAACTGCCATTCATAGAAAAACTTTTAAAGGAGTTTTAAATTAATGTCAGAACTATTCTCTCATTTAAGAGTATCTTCAGAATATAGTATTTCTCAAGGCTTGTTAAAAATTGATCAGATNGTTGATAATGCTGCAAAGAATTCAATACCATCAGTAGCTCTTACTGATCAGTCTAATATGTTTGGATTAGTAAAATTCTTTAATAAATGTGAAGCGTCAGGAATCAAACCTATTTCTGGAACATCGCTTAAATTAATTTTTGATGATGATGATAATGCATATGAAGTCCTATGCTTGGCTAAAACTAATCAAGGACATAAAAATCTTATGAAAATAATTTCCAAAGCTCACAATAACGCTAATTTTAAAATTCCAGCTATTAAATCTGANGAATTGGNAGATCTTAAGAATGATATTTTTGTAATNTCAGGTGGCAAGGGTAGCCATATCTTTGAGTATCTGAGAATGAATAATTATAACGAAGCAGTTAGAAGAATTGATGATTTTAGAGATTTGTGTGGTGATAGTTTTGCTTTAGAAGTTCAGAGAACAAACAGACTCGATGAAATAGAATATTTCAATCACATTATTCCTATTTCGATTGAAAAAGGGATCCCCGTTATAGCAACTAATGATGTTTTGTTTTTGAATCAAGATGATTATGAAATTCATGAAACAAAAGTATGTATTAATACAGGAAAGACTCTAAATGATCCTAATAGAGAAAAAATATTTTCAGANCAGCAATATCTTAAGTCAGCTGATGAAATGAAAGAATTGTTTAATGATTTTATGTGCGTAGTTGATAATACAAATGAAATATCAAAACAATGTAATGTTTCTCTTAAAACAAAAGGATATTTTTTACCAGAATACCCAGTACCCAAAGATCATGATTTTAATTCATTTCTTGTCGCTCTATCTAATGAAAGGTTGGAGGTATTGATTAAAGATTTTAAGGAAGAAAAGAAAGAAGAGTATAAAAATAGACTCAACTATGAATTAAATCAAATTAAAAACATGGGTTTCTCAAGTTATTTTTTAATTGTTTATGATTTTATTGAGTGGTCTAAAAATAATGATGTTCCAGTTGGNCCAGGAAGAGGTTCAGGTGCTGGATCTTTAGTTGCATATGCGCTTGGTATTACAACACTTGACCCAATTTATCATGGACTGCTATTTGAAAGGTTTTTAAATCCNGAAAGATTATCTATGCCTGACTTTGATATTGATTTTTGTATGGAAAAAAGAGATCTTGTAATAGATTACGTAAGCAAAAAATATGGAGAGGGCGCAGTGTCNCAGATNTCTACTTTNGGGACTATGGCAGCGCGAGCTGTTGTTAGAGATGTTGCCAGAGCTCTCGGAAAACCNTACGCTCTTGGAGATAGAATCTCTAAAATGATTCCATTTGCGCCAGGGATGACATTAGATAAAGCAAAAAAAGAACAACCAATATTTTCTNAATCAATAAAGAATGACGAAGAGGTTAGAGAAATAGTTAACCTTTCCTATAAGTTAGAGGGTATTGCAAGAAATGTTGGAAAACATGCTGGTGGAGTTGTAATTGCACCTGGTAGTATTTCGGATTTTTGTCCTGTNTNTGTTGATAGACAGTCTGATTCTGTTATGACTCAGTATGATAAAGATGATGTAGAAAAAATTGGGTTAGTTAAGTTTGATTTTCTTGGATTGAGGACCCTTACAGTAATCGACAGAGCAGTTAAATCAATCAATGAAAATTTGAATGATGCAAAAAAAATTCAAATAGACAAAATACCCCTTAACGATGAAAAGGTTTTTAAGTTATTNTCCTCTGGAAAAACAATGGCAGTCTTTCAGCTTGAATCTGCAGGAATGAGAGACCTAATAAAAAGATTAAAACCAACAAAATTTGAGGAAATTACAGCATTACTTGCNNTATATAGACCAGGTCCCTTAAATTCTGGAATGCATGACGAATTTGTAGATAGAAAACATGGAAAGAGTCCTGTGACATATCCNCATAAGCTACTTGAGTCAGTTTTGGATGAAACATATGGTGTAATTGTTTATCAAGAACAGGTTATGGAGGCAGCCAGAGTTTTAGCTGGTTTTTCGCTTGGTCAAGCAGATATCTTAAGAAGAGCAATGGGNAAAAAAAAGAAAGAAGAGATGGAAGAGCAAAGGGAAATATTTGTTAAAGGCTGCTCAAAGAATGACATTCCCGAAAAAAAAGCTCAAAAGATATTTGATCTTATTAATCAATTCGCAGAATATGGGTTTAATAAATCNCATTCAGCAGCTTATGCTCTTATTTCATANCAAACNGCATATTTAAAAACATATTATCCAGAACATTTTATGGCTGCTGTTTTATCATCTGAGCTAGGTAACACAGATAAGATTCATGCATTAGTTCAAGAATGCTCAAGAATGAATATCGATGTACTTCAACCAAATATAAAAACGAGTAATAAAAAATTTAGAGTTAATAAGGATCTAAAAATTGAGTATGGGCTTGGTGCCATAAAAGGAGTTGCAGATATTTTTATAAGTCACCTATGTTCAAATAGAAAAGATTTAGCTTTTAAAGATCTTTGGGATTTTTCTAAAAAAATTGATCTTAAATTAGGCGGAAAGAAATCCCTAGAAGCCTTATCTCAGTCGGGTTCTTTTGACTCATTAAGTCCTTCGAGAAGTATTGCAATTGCCTGCACAGAGGATATGTTGAAAGATATCTCAAATATTAATTCTAAATCAAATTTAAAAAGTGGAGATTTGTTTTCCTCCATTAATGATGACTTTGATCCATATGAAAAGTATAAAAATATACAAGAATTAACATTGAGTGAAAAACTTCATCTTGAAAAAAAATCTTTAGGCTATTACTTTTCGGGACATCCAGTTTTAGCTATTGAAAATAAAATACTTAAAATTAGGTCAAAAAAAATTAATGAGTTAACCGCTGAGACAAAAAAAGCTTCATTGATATGTTTAATTAATAGCGTTCGACAAATAAAAGATAGATCAGGGAAATCACTTACGTTTATAAGTTTTGATGACGGTAGTGGAGTTATGGACGGTATCATAGCAAGTGATGTTTTAGAAACTTCTCATAGTGTATTAAAAGAAGGAGAAATCTTATGCCTTAAAGGCAATGTAGAGGTTGATGACTACAGAACCAACGATTTGGGAAGCTTGATGTTTAGGATGCGTGTAAAAGAAATTTCCTCTTTAGACTCTGAATTAATCAATAAGATCGAGGAAGTTATAATCGATGCAAATAGATCTGAAGCTATTTCGTTAAATGATATTTCTGATCGATTATTATCTATTGATAAAGATTTTTGGCTAAATGGCTCTTGCAAGCTAAATGTAAAAGTTATGTCAAATTCATCTGAGGCTATAATAGATCTTGGAGATGATTTTAAATTTAATCCAACTCTTGAAAACTTATTTTTTATTGAGGATATATTTGGGAAAAATATTTTAGAAACATAAACATGGATGAAGAAAAATTTTTAAATTTTGAAGAGCCTATAAAGGAACTTGCTCAAAAACTTAGCGCACTAAGGACAGCTGCTGTGGAATCACCAGCTCTAAATGATGAAATATTAGAACTAGAAAAAAAGAACAAGAACTTAACAAAGAAGATTTATTCTAAGCTTGATTCTTGGCAAATTGTTCAAGTAGCAAGACATCCAAATAGACCGCATACATCAGATTATATTCAAAGAATCTTTGATAATTTTGATGAGTTGCATGGAGATAGACAGTTTGGTGATGATGCTTCAATTATTGGCGGAATAGGATTATTAGAAAATGTACCTGTGATGATAATTGGTCATGAAAAAGGAAGAGATACCGATGAAAAAGTTAAAAGGAATTTTGGTATGACTAATCCTGAAGGTTATAGAAAAGCAAAAAGATTGATGTTGCTTGCGGAACAGTTTGAATTGCCTGTTATAACTTTTGTTGACACAGCTGGGGCATATCCTGGCATTGAGGGCGAGGAAAGATGCCAAAGTGAGGCAATTGCAAGAAACCTCGCTACAATGTCTGAATTAAGGACTCCTATAATTGTTGTTGTGAGTGGAGAGGGTGGATCTGGAGGCGCTCTTGCAATTAGTGTGGGTGACCACTTATGTATGCTTGAGTACTCTATATATTCTGTAGCTTCTCCAGAAGCATGCGCATCAATAATTTGGAGAGATGCTCAGATGGCACCTGATGCAGCAAGCGCAATGAAACTTTCTTCGAAAGAACTAAAAAAAATTAATATTGTAGATGAAATCATCCAAGAACCTCTTGGCGGTGCACATAGAGACTATGATCTGATAGCAGAAAATATTAAAAGTACTTTAATTAGAAACTTAGCAATCTTAAATAAATATTCAATTGATGATCTTCTTGAAAGAAGATATGAAAGAATACTGAGTGTTGGCAAATAAGTTGCTTAATATAGATTATCTCGAGCAATCGATAGACTTCAAAAAGAAAATTTTCATTGCATTTAGTGGTGGTATTGACTCATCGGTATTAGTACATATTTTAGGGAAAAATGCATTAAAACTTAATCTTGATATTACTGTTATTCACATAAATCATAACATTTCACCAAATAGTCCTAACTGGACGAAGCATTGCAAAAATTTTTGCAACAAACTAGATATGAACTTCATAAGTGAGGAGGTAAACATAATTTCATCAGGTGGTGGACTAGAATCAGCAGCAAGAAAAGAGAGATATAATATTTTTATTAAGTATCTCGAAAATGGCGAACAGATTTTAACCGCTCATCATATGAACGATGTAACCGAAACAATATTTCTAAGATTATTGCGTGGCACAGGCATTGATGGTTTATCGGGATTAAAGAAATCGAGAAAATTAGGCAAAGGTCAGCTAATAAGACCTTTTTTAGAAGTGCCAAAAAAAGAAATAGAAGAGTATGCTAAAGAAAATGATATTAATTATATTTTTGATGAATCAAATGAAGAGAATGAGTACGATAGAAACTTTTTAAGAAATGAGATATTTCCAAAGCTCGATGAAAGATGGAATGATTTTTCATCTAGAGTATTTAAAATGTCTAAGATTGCAAATGAACGAAATAATAATTTCTTAGAATTCTTAAATAATAACTATGGATATTTAATTAGTAATGTTATTAAAATAAAAGATTTAGAACATCTAAATATTGATATCACAAAAGAAATCATAAGAAGCTCTATCAAAAAAGAAAATATTTCTACACCAAATTCAAAGGTTTTAAACGAAATTATTAAAACATTTATAATTTCAAATCCTTCTCCTAAATCTATAGTTTCATGGTCAAGAGCTGACAAAGATCAGCAGGCAGGTAAAATAACATACGACAAAGGAAATATAGTTATATCAATTCAAGAATAAGGAAAAAAAATATGGAACTAGAGACAATTGAAATATTAAGGAATAAAAAGGTTTCAACTATTAGACTAAATCGTCCAGATCTTTTAAACGCTGTAAATGAGCAACTTGTTTGGGATTTGCAAGAAGCAACCCAGGAAGTTATGAATGATGAAGAAACTAAGGTTGTTATTTTAACTGGAGCTGGAAGAGGCTTTTCAGCTGGAGCTGATCTGAGTGAAAGAAAAGCAAGTTGGTCTGGTTCAAAAGATGCATTGATGAGGGGATATAGACCATCATTTGAAAATATTATTAATATGCCAAAACCTGTAATTGCATCAATTCCTGGTCCTGCGGCAGGTATAGGGGCTGCATTTGCTATGTCATGTGATTTAAGAGTTATGTCGGAGAATGCATATCTCCTATCTGTTTTTAGTAATATAGCATTAGTTCCTGATGGAGACCTTTCCTGGTTCTTGCCAAAATTCATGGGTTATGCAAAAGCATATGAACATGCAATTGAAGCAAAAAAGATCTTAGCAAGCGATTGCTTAAAATATGGCATTGCCAATAAAGTAGTTCCCGCAGAGGATCTTGAAAAGACTTCTTTGGAGTGGGCAACTGCATTGTCAAGAAGATCTTCTCAATCTCTGAATCATACAAAACGTCTTATGAGGGAATCTTTATCGGTGAGTTACTGGGATACTTTTAATAATGAAGCCGAAATACAAAATGAACTCACTGTTAGTGATCAGAACCGAGAAGCAGTAAAGGCATTTTTAGAAAAAAGAGAGCCAAATTTCGATTAGCTTTTGAGCATTTTGCTTAGTCCAACAATTATTGCATCGAATGATGCTCGAGTCGTGTTTGGATGAATTCCAACTCCCCAGAAGGTTTCTCCGTCTTTTTCAAGTTCGATATAAGCAGCTGCTTTTGCATCAGACCCTGATGAAATCGCTGTTTGATGATAGTCTGCAACTTTTATTGGAATTCCAATATCAGATGATAAACCATTTATAAATGAATCGATTGGGCCATTGCCTGTGCCGCTAATAGTTTTGATAGAATCTCGCATATTCATTCTTAATGTTAATGTATGAATGTCTTCTTTGGATGAAGACTCATGCTCAACATATGAAAAATTATTTTTTGGCTTTAAGTAGTTCTCTTCAAAAATGTCCCAAATTTGAGTACTAGATATTTCTTTACCACTCTCATCAGCAAGTTTTTGAATTTTTTGACTTAAACTTATTTGCAATCTTCTAGGTAATGATATGCCATGATCTTTTTCTAAAAGAAACGCCACACCGCCTTTCCCTGATTGTGAATTAATTCTAACAACTGCCTCATAGTTTCTTCCCAAGTCCGCTGGATCAATTGGTAGATATGGAACTTCCCACTTTGGATCATTAGATTTTTTAATAGCATTAAACCCTTTTTTAATTGCATCCTGATGAGAGCCTGAAAAAGCAGTAAATACCAGATCTCCTGCGTAAGGATGTCTCGGATGGACCGGCAATTGATTACAATATTCTACCTCTCTCATGACAGAGTTAATATTAGAAAAATCTAGCTTTGGATCTACCCCCTGCGTCAACATATTTAATGCGATTGTAACAATATCAACATTTCCTGTTCTTTCACCGTTTCCAAACAAGGTACCCTCAACTCTATCGGCCCCAACCATTAAACCAAATTCTGATGCTGCTACCGCAGTCCCTCTATCGTTATGCGGATGAAGGCTTATGCATATATCATTTCTGTTTATAAGATTTTCATTCATCCATTCAATTTGATCTCCGTAAATGTTTGGTGTAGACATTTCGACGGTCGCCGGTAGGTTGATAATAATTTTATTTTTAGATAAAGGTTTTAATATTTCAACCACTTCATCACAAACCTCTCGTGCATAATCTAGCTCCGTTCCAGTGAAACTTTCAGGAGAATATTCAAATGTCCATTCAGTATCAGAATTCTTTTCTGCCAAGGATCTAATAAGTCTTGCACCATCCGTGGCTATTTTTTTAATACCTTCTTTATCTTGATTGAATACTACTTTTCTCTGTAACGTTGAAGTTGAATTGTAAAAATGAATTATTGCTTTAGAAATACCTTTTAAGGATTCAAAAGTTTTTGTAATTAGCTCCTCCCTTGCTTGAGTCAAAACTTGAATATTTAAATCACTTGGAATTTTTTTATTTTCAATTAAGTCTCTAACAAAATCATAATCAGTTTGTGATGCTGAGGGAAATCCAACTTCGATCTCTTTAAATCCTAAATCACATAGAAGACTAAACATCCTATTTTTTCTTTCAGACCCCATAGGCTCTATCAGAGCTTGATTACCATCTCTTAAATCTACAGAGCACCATATTGGAGCTTTTTCAATTTGTGCGCTTGGCCACTTACGATTTTTCAAATCGATAGGTTTAAAAGCAGTATATTTATCTATAGGGTTATCCATTGTTCAATAAGTAAATGTTATTATGTAATTTATGCTTACTCCTGAAATAAAAACTAACCTTATATTAAAAGAGATTGGAATTAAAAGATATTCATTAAGGTCCAAGAGAACAGATTTTTCAGAAAAAAGTTATTATTTTTATCAAAAGGGTAATGTTCTTGCATTAATTGATAAACCTTTTATGAATTTTGTAAAAGAGCAACAAGATCTCGTAAAAGCAATTTTATCCTCAACAAAGCTCGATAACGGCGATGAGTTTTTTGATGAATCAGGATTCCACTCTCAAAAGGAATTTGAAGAAAGGTTAACCAATACAAAAGACTTAAAACTTGTTATTTTATTTGGAGAGGTCTCATGGAAATTCGACTTTAATTGTGAAACTATTATTTCTCCTTCAATTAATCAACTTATTCATAAACAAAGCCTTAAAAAAGAACTTTGGAAAACAATTAAAAATAAGCTAAATATATAAACAAATGTACAAAATTTCATTAATGGATCTATCTGATTTAGATACTGCTTATGAGATAGAAAAAAGAACCAATCCATCGCCTTGGTCAAAAGAAAATTTTTTTTCATCTTTTGAAGTAGGTCACAAGTCATTGGTATGCAAGTTAGACAATATAATCATAGGTTTTGTTATCTATTCAAATTATAAAAAAGAGAGTCATCTTCTAAGTATTGCTGTCGATAAAAATCTTCAAAGAAAAGGTGCTGGCAGCCTGCTTTTAGAATCAATGATAAGACAGTCCAAGGCTCTTGGAGCAAAGAAAATTTTATTAGAAGTTAGAATGAAAAATAAAGGCGCAATAGATTTTTATAAGAAATTTAAGTTTGTTGAAGACGCTGTTAGAGCAGATTATTACACGGGGAGTAATCCCGATGACGCTTTGTTAATGAGCCTTGATATTTAATTTATAATAATTTTTTTATACCAGCTTCAATTTCCTCTGCCTCAGCTTGAGGACTAAAGCGCTCAATTACTTCACCATTTTTATTAACAAGAAACTTTGTAAAGTTCCATTTAATTTGAGTTGTCCCAGCAACTCCAGGCAATTGTTCTTTAAGAAACTGGTAAAAAGGTTCTGATTTTGATCCATTAACGTTTATTTTATTAAAAATTTTAAAAGTAACTCCATATTTAATATCACAGAATTTTTTAATTTCTTCATTTGTTCCAGGCTCTTGAAAAGCAAATTGATTGCAAGGAAAAGCTAAAACTTCTAAGCCATCTTCTTTGTATTTTTTGTAAATATTTTCTATACCTTCATACTGATATGTCAGCCCGCAATGGCTTGCCACATTTATAATCAATAATATTTTATCTTTGTAGTTCTTAAGAGAAATTTCTTTTAAATCAGCATCTTTAACTGAAAAATCGTAAATTGTTTTCATAAATTTTTATTATGTGTGCGAAAATGTCCAATATTATATATGTATATCAAAAATAACCATACATTTAAAATAGGTAAAAAATGCATTTAGAGATTGCATATTCTTGGAAATTGTTTCATGAATTATCGTTAGATGATTTATATGCGATCCTAAACCTAAGACAAAAGGTTTTTGTTTTAGAGCAAGATTGTCCATATATTGATGCAGATTATTCTGACCAAGATGCATTTCATTTGCTGGCATATAAAGATAACGACTTGATTGGGTACCTAAGAGCCTTTAGCCCAGGAATAAAATATGAAGGCTCTTCGCTAGGGAGAATAGTCACTGAAATAAATTTTAGAGGTCATGGTATCGGAAAAGAAATTACAAAAGAAGGAATAAACTTTTTGTCAAAAAAATATCCTTATCATGAAATAGTTATTTCAGCTCAATATAGATTAAAACATTTTTATGTTGAGCTTGGATTTACGGCAAGAGGTGAGGTTTATCTTGAGGATAATATCGATCATATTCAAATGTATCTATCCCTTAATTAATAATAGAACTATCAAATAATATATTATGAATTTCTTCAGTTATAAATGGAGCAAAAGGGTGCATCATCACAAGTATCTCTTTTAAAAGAGGTCTTAGATTATTTGTCTCTTCACTTTTTTTACATTCCTCAATATAGATGTCACAAAATTGACTCCAGAAAAACTCATAAACTTCGTTGATGGCGTAGTCCAATCTATAGTCTTTAATATTTTTTTCGATCTGTTTTTTTGATTTTTCAAATTCCCCGTATATCCACTCGTCAGTCTTATTTGCTGGTTGAAATGAATCGTTTCCTGCTGGATAGCCATTGATAAATCTAGCCGCATTCCAAACTTTATTGCAGAAATTTCTGTATCCCTTGAGCCTACCCATTTCGAAACTTATATCTTTGGTGTGTGTTGCTAGTGAATAAAATGTCATCCTTAAAGCATCTGTTCCATATGAATCAATTCCTTTTGGGAATTGATTTCTTGTTTTTCTTTCAATTTTTTGAGCGATGCCTTCTTGCATAAGATTAGAAGTTCTTTTCTCAACTAGATCATCTTGGGAGATGCCATAAATCAAATCTAGCGGATCTATAACGTTACCTTTCGATTTCGACATCTTTTGTCCATTTTCATCTCTAATGAGGCCAGTAACATAAACGTCTTTAAAAGGTATTTTATTAGTAAACTCAAGGCTCATCATCATCATTCTTGCAACCCAGAAAAAGATAATATCAAAGCCAGTCACTAATAGAGATGTTGGAAAATATTTTTTAAAATCTTCAGTTTCTTTAGGCCATCCTAAAGATGAAAAAGGCCATAAACTTGATGAAAACCACGTATCTAGAACATCTTCATCTTGCGATAGTGTTCTGTCATCAAGTTTATAATATTGCCTTACTTCTTCCTCGTTATGGCCAACGTATACATTTTTATCTGAGTCATACCATGCTGGTATTCTGTGACCCCACCATATTTGTCTACTGATGCACCAGTCCTCAATATTATCCATCCAATTAAAATATGTTTTAACCCAATTCCCAGGATGAAATTTTATTTCACCTTTATTAACAGCATCGTTCGCTCTTAGAGCCATTTCTTCAGTTTTGACATACCACTGATGACTCAATCTAGGTTCAATAACAATATTAGATCTTTCACCTCTAGGCACACTTATATGATATTTTTCTTCTTTCTCAAGAAGATTGAGTTCCCTGAGTTTTTCTAATACGACCTTTCTTACCTTAAAACGATCTAGCTTTGAAAATGGGTCAGGTACATTTTCATTTGAACATGCATCTTCATTAAATATATTTATAGGTTCAAAATCACTCTTTACATCTGAGGTTTTTACCTGTCCTTCTACTTCATGAAGGGCATATTTTTTACCTATTTCATAATCGTTAAAGTCATGACCCGGAGTAATTTTTAGACAACCAGTTCCAAACTCCATATCTACATATTCATCTGCTATAACTGGTATCTTTCTTCCTACAAAGGGTAGAATGATATTTTGACCAATAAGATTTTTATATCTATCATCATTTGGATTCACAGCAACAGCCATGTCTCCAAACATAGTTTCAGGTCTAGTTGTAGCAACTGTCACAAAGTCTTCTGAATTTTCAATTGGATATTTAATATGCCAAAGAAGACCATCCTTTTCTTGTCTTATCACCTCAAGATCTGAAACTGCAGTTTTTAGTGATGGATCCCAATTAACAAGCCTGTAACCTCTGTAGATTTTATTTTTTCTGTGCAATTCAACAAATGCTTTTATTACAGCTTCATTAGAATCTTCATCCAAGGTAAACCTATATTTATTCCAATCTACAGTGCACCCCAGTCTTTTAATCTGAGATGTAATTTTTTGTTCTGAATAATCTTTCCATGACCAAACTTCGTTAAGAAATTTTTCTCTACCAAGATCATGCCTAGTTAAATCTTTTTTTGAGAGGTTGTTTTCCACAACCATCTGAGTTGCTATTCCTGCATGATCTGCGCCTACTTGCCAATGAGCATCCTTACCAGCCATATGATGATATCTTGTATAGAAATCCATAATTGCATACTGGAAACTATGACCCATGTGAAGTGTACCAGTGACATTTGGAGGAGGTATTACCTGAGAAAAAGAATTATTAGAGTCTTTATTAGAAATAACCTTTTGGGACCAAATCTTGGACCATTTTTCTTCAATTTCTACAGGGTAATACTGTTTATCCATAAGAAAGCTTAATTAAACTTATTTTAATTTCTTACTAAGCAGTAATTGACTTATAAGAGGAACCGGTCTTCCAGTTCCAGCTTTTACAGGAGTACTGTAGGAGGCTGTAGCAGCAATATCAATATGCGCCCACTTATAATCATTAGTAAACTTTGAAAGGAAA
>PBKI01000016.1 GCA_002721385.1 Gammaproteobacteria bacterium | reverse complement strand
TATGAAAGTTGACTATATCGGAAAAATTTCTGAAGAAAATCTGCCGGCAATATTTGTGCCCTATTTTCTTGAATCAGTCCATGCCGGATTCCCCAGTCCAGCAAGTGACTATATTGAAAGTCCAATAGACCTCAATAAACACCTAATCAAAAATGGGGCTGCAACTTTTTTGGTAAGGGCTCAAGGTCAATCTATGATTGGATCTGGTATAACTAATCAGGCAGTTCTAATAGTTGATAGAAGTATCAAACCGAGTCATAACAGTATTGTGGTTGCAACAATAGATGGTGAGTTTGTATGCAAAAGATTAAAGCTCAAACCAAGGATGTGTTTGATGCCAGACAATCCTGAATACCCTCCTATATTTATTAACAATGGACAAGAACTAGAAATAGTAGGAATTGTTACAGCTGCAATTAATAAATTCTAATGGCACTTGCCTTGGTAGATTGCGAAAGTTTTTATGCGTCTTGCGAAAGAATCTTTCGTCCAGATCTGAAAAATACTCCAATAGTTGTCCTTTCTAATAATGATGGCTGCGTTATTGCAAGAAGTACTGAGGCAAAAAAAATGGGTATCGGAATGGGGGTTCCCTGGTTTAAAGTAAAAAAATCCTTTCTCTTGCAGGGCGGACAAGTCTTCTCATCAAACTTTACTTTTTATGGAGATATGTCAGCGAGAGTTATGAATATTTTAGAAGGGTTTGTTCCCGAAATTGAAATTTATAGTATTGATGAAGCTTTTCTAGGAATGGATTCTTTAGAAGAGCATTACAATTTATATGAGTTTGGATGTTATGTAAGAAGTTTGATTAAGCAATGGACAGGGGTTCCAGTCAGAATAGGAATAGCTCCAACAAAAACACTCACTAAAATAGCCTTAAATGAAGCTAAGAGAATTAATGTGCCAACCAAAGTTCATCAAATATCTACAACAAAAGAAATCAGGGAAGCTCTTCGTAATACTCCAATTCGGGATGTTTGGGGAGTTGGTAGAAGATTAAGCGAGCATCTAAATCAAGCAAAAATCAGTAATGCCCTACAGCTTGCGGATATTGATCCTAATTATATAAAAAGAAAATTTAGTCTAGTACTAGAGAGAACTGTCCGAGAGCTCAGGGGTCAAAGATGTTTGGATATTGAAAATAACGTCTCAGCAAAAAAACAAATTGTTGTCAGTAGAAGTTTTGGCAATAGAGTTGCAGATCTAAAAACTTTAAGATCGATTGTCAGCAACTTTGCTGTCAGAGCTTCTGAGAAACTTAGGAATGAAAAGCAAAAGTGTTCTCAAGTGTCAGTTTTTGTTAGAACTAGCCCATTTAGCAATCATAAACCCCAACATACAGGTCATAAGACTATGGAGCTATTGAATCCGACAAATGATACAAGAGATATTTTAATAGCAGCTAAAAAAGCGCTTTTACCTATTTTTAAGCCTGGTTATGACTATGCGAAAGCAGGCATTCTTTTGAGCAGGTTTACTAACGAAACTACAAAACAATATTCACTTTTTAAAGATCCTAACGAGCCTAAAGATAACTCAAAATTTATGAAATATATAGACCAATTAAATAATTATGAGACTCAAATCTACTTTGCTTCACAAAATACAAAAAGATGGTCACCTATGAAACAAAATATGACATCACCTAAATATACGACCAGCTGGTATGAATTACCGATAGTAAAATAAACTAAGATATTAAAAACTATTTATATTAAATCTATGGCGAATTCTTTAAGAATATCTATATCAACTACTGTGAGTGCTTTTTTATTGGTTTTCCTAAGATAAATATATGGAGCACAATTATTATCATATGCCTCCTTCCATCTCTCTGCACATAAGCACCATGAGTCACCTTCTTGTAGGCCTGGAAAATTAAATTCTGGTCTTGGAGTAGATAAGTCATTTCCCCTATTCTGTGAAAAGTCTAAAAATTCATCTGTGACCTTTGCGCAAACAACATGGAGGCCTCTATCTAATTCATCAGTTCTACAAAAGCCATCTCTGTAAAATCCGGTGATAGGATTTGAACAGCATTCCTCTATGAGATCACCAAAAACGTTAGTCTGTTTTATTTTCATCTAATTCCTTTTTATATTTTTCATAGTCTTCCCAATCATGTGGAGTTCCAACATTTTGAATTCCCTTACTGGCTCTATACAAACTTTTTGTTCTTAATTTGGTCATGTCCTCTTCTTTACCAAAAATCTTATTCCAGCCTTCTTTAAAAATATTTATGAAATTTTTATCTGACATTTTTATTCTTATTTAACAAATTTTAATTATATAAATATAAATTATTATTGGTATTATATTTTTATGAAAAACTCTAAAGTTTTATTTAACGAAAAATGTGCAATATGTAATTTTGAGATTAAGCACTATAAGAAAAGATCGAATCTTAAATTTGAAGATTGCAGTTCAATGAATGATAAATACTTAAAAAAGCTTCACGTTGTTTTTGATGATGGAAAAGAATTATCGGGAGTTGATGCTTTTATATATATTTGGGAAAGAACAAATGGGTACAACTGGGTTGCAAAACTTGTTAGGTTGCCTTTCATATATCATCTGTCAAAAATAGCATATTTCTTTTTGGCATATATATTATTTTGGAGATATAAGCACTTCTCTAAATGAGAATGATAATCATATTGATTATCATTAAAAAAATACCTAATATCAGTNGTTTACATAANATATAATATCATTATAATNTTAGNTATTACAACTTATATAATGGAGTTAAATCAGAATGGAAAGTNCAGAAATTAATTCAAAAGAAGTATGTGANATATTAAATTCAATAATGGAATATGAGCTTGCTGGAGTAGTTCGATATACCCACTCCTCTATGATGGTAAGTGGTCCATACAGATTACCCATTGTAAGTTTTTTAAAAGATCAAGCTGCTGAGTCACTTCTTCACGCGCAACAAGCTGGAGAAAAGATTGCTGGTCTTGATGGTCATCCAAGTCAAAAAATTGCAAAAATAGAAGAAACAAATAGGCACTCNATTAAAGANATTCTCGAAGAAAGTTTACAGCATGAACTATANGCTCTTNACTTATATAAAAAATTATTAAAATCAGTAGAGANTAAATCTGTGTATCTTGAAGAGTACGCAAGAGCGCAAATTGGNGAAGAGGANCAGCATTCACTAGAGCTCAAAATTATGCTNAAAGATTTTAGTTAACGACTTTTAAAATATCTTTCGTGATGTGCTTCTGATAATTCAAGAAGCTCTTTATTNATTTCATCTCTAATAGTTTTTGGATCAAATTGAACAAGTTTTTTTATTCCAAAACTTTCTATATCAAATGATTGAGATCCAGCTGCTCTAAAAAGATCAAAGATCCAAGTAATTGGATTTAGAGAATGATTAAAATTTATTGCNTTCTCTTCAAGTTTTTTTTCAAGTAAATCTTGNTCAATAATTTTAAATCTATGTTGCAATATTTGAACCTTAAATTTTTCAAGTCGATCATTAATAATTTCTCTCTCCTCNAGNGAATATTTTGTCCAACTTACAATTTCATGAGAAAAGCGTTTACAACCTTTNCAAACTTCGTCACCAAAAGTTGTGGAACATATGCCTANACAAGGTGTTGATGATCGTTTTTTNTGTAATTTGCGCACAATTAAAATAATAACTCATTTTTTAATAAAATTTCTCTATTTAGTGGCTATCTTTTACTATAAGAGTAAAATATGNCCATCGGAGACCAGACGATGTTAGAAAGTTANAAAAAACACGTTAAAGAAAGGGCTGAACAGAATATACCGCCACTTCCCNTAGACGCCGAACAGACCTCAAATCTTGTGGATCTACTGAAATCCGAACATGAGGAATCTGAGTTATTACTCTTTCTTTTAAAAGAGAGGGTTCCAGCAGGCGTTGATCAATCTGCCTATGTAAAAGCTGCTTTTCTAGCNGACATAACTNCTGATAAAACATCGAGTCCATATATTAGTAAAACNGAAGCNGTTAATATTTTGGGGACAATGCTGGGTGGCTATAACATTGAACCATTNATAAATTGTCTTGAAATCGATGGTCTAGGACAAGTTGCAGCAGATGCTTTAGGTAAAACTCTCTTAATTTTTGATGCTTTCAATGAAGTTTTTGAGCTTTCAAAGANTAATGAATATGCAAAACAGGTCATAGAGTCATGGGCAGAGGGTAAATGGTTNACAGAAAAAACAGATATAGCAGAACAAATTAAACTTACAGNATATAAAGTGCCTGGTGAAATCAATACTGATGATTTATCGCCAGCAACGGATGCATGGTCAAGACCTGACATTCCTCTTCATNCATTAGCAATGTTTAAAATGCCAAGAGAAGGACTTGATAAGCCGCTTGAAACAATTGAAAAACTNAAAGAAAAAGGTAATCCTTTGGTTTTTGTTGGTGATGTTGTNGGTACTGGATCATCAAGAAAATCAGCAACAAATTCTGTTCTATGGCATATGGGTGATGAAATACCANATATCCCAAATAAAAAAGAAGGTGGTTTTTGTTTTGGGGGAAAAATTGCACCAATATTTTTTAATACCTTAGAGGATTCTGGTGCTTTTCCTATCGAAATGGATGTTACTAATTTAGAAATGGGACAAGAGATAATTCTAGAACCTTTCAATGGCAAGGTTCTNAATNCAGATACNAATGAAGTAATAACAGAATTCAAATTGAAGACTGATGTAATTTTAGATGAGGTAAGAGCTAATGGAAGAATACCTCTTATTATCGGAAGACAGCTTACTGATAAAACAAGAGATGTTTTAGGCCTTGATCCAACAGATATTTTTAGAAGACCAGATTCTCAAGATAAATCTGATAAAGGTTTTACGCTCGCCCAAAAAATGGTCGGAAAGGCATGTGGAGTAAACGGTATCAGGCCTGGTACATATTGTGAACCGAGAATGACAACTGTTGGTTCTCAGGATACAACCGGACCAATGACAAGAGATGANCTTAAAGAGCTTGCTTGTTTGGGATTCTCAGCTGATCTTGTTATGCAATCATTCTGTCATACTGCTGCTTATCCAAAACCAGTTGATATTGAGACTCANCATACTCTTCCTGATTTTATTATGAATAGAGGTGGTGTTTCATTAAAACCGGGAGATGGGATTATTCACTCTTGGCTTAATAGAATGTTGATACCAGATACTGTAGGTACTGGTGGAGATAGTCACACAAGATTTCCAATTGGAATAAGTTTTCCAGCCGGATCAGGTTTGGTTGCTTTTGCTGCTACTCTTGGAGTAATGCCTCTTGATATGCCAGAATCTGTACTTGTTAGGTTTAAGGGAGAAATGCAACCTGGAATAACTTTGAGAGATCTAGTTAATGCTATTCCATACGCAGCAATTCAAAAGGGTCTTTTAACTGTAGAGAAAGAAGGAAAAAAGAATATTTTTTCTGGTAAATGCTTGGAAATTGAAGGTTTGCCTAATCTCAAGGTTGAGCAAGCATTTGAGTTATCAGATGCATCTGCAGAAAGATCTGCGTCTGGATGTACTGTAAGGTTNAATAAAGAACCAATAATAGAATACTTAGAATCAAATATNATAATGTTGAGATGGATGATTGCCAGTGGATATGGGGATGCAAAAACTATTGAGAGAAGAGCTCAAGCCATGGAAGAATGGATTAAAAATCCTCAATTGTTAGAACCGGATAAAAATGCCGAATATGCNGAAGTTATTGAAATTGATCTTAATGAAATTAAAGAGCCGCTTTTGGCTTGCCCAAATGATCCAGATGATATTAAAACCCTTTCAGATGTTTGTGGGGATAAGATTGATGAAGTATTTATAGGCTCATGTATGACCAANATTGGGCATTTTAGAGCAGCAAGTCATTTATTAAAAAAATATGATGGAACAAAAGCTAAACTATGGATCTCTCCTCCCACAAAAATGGATGAACAACAATTAAAAGAGGAAGGCGTTTTTGAAACTTTTGTAACATCAGGTGCTAGAACAGAATTACCGGGTTGCTCATTGTGTATGGGTAATCAAGCTAGAGTTCTTGCAGGAGCAACTGTTGTTTCAACATCAACAAGAAATTTTCCAAATAGACTTGGAGACGGTGCAAATGTATATTTAGCTTCTGCTGAGCTTGCTGCAATTGCCTCGATAGTAGGAAAACTGCCAACACATGATGAATATATNAAATATATGAGCGAGATTAATCCATTTTCAAATGAAATATANAAGTATTTAAATTTTGATGANATACCTGCTTATGTTGAAAGTGCAAATTCAGCCGAAATACCAGCAGTAAATATTATTAATACGGGTTAGCCGTTTACTTTAGATTTTTCTCTTTGAGTNTTTANTTCGTCTTTTCGAGATTTTTCAAGATCTTCGAGATAATTTTCAACTAACGGAGTAATATAATTTCCNGTGAATATAGATGTCTCAAATTCTTTAATTTNAGGATTGCCTGCTGAGACTGTATCAACGAGATCTTCAAGGGTTTGATAAATTAACCAATCAGCATTGATTTCTTTTGCGACCTCTTTGTCTGATTTGTTTGAAGCAATAAGTTCAGATGTTGCAGGCATATCAATNCCATATAAATTTTGATACTTAATGGCTGGTGCTGCAGATGCAAAATAAACTTTGTTTGCNCCAGAATCTCTTGCCATTTCAATAATTTTCTTACTGGTGGTTCCTCTAACAATTGANTCATCAACAAGTAGTACATTTTTTCCTTGAAACTCAAGATCTAAAATATTTAATTTTCTTCGAACTGATTTTTTTCTTTCTTCCTGATATGGCATTATGAATGTACGGCCAATATAACGATTTTTTACAAATCCCTCTCTGTAAGGAATGTTTAAATCAACTGCAAGCTGATGAGCNGCTGTAGTAGANCTATCTGGAATAGGAATAACAACATCAATGTCATGATCAGGTTTTAANTTCTTAATTTGCTNTGCGAGCTTTGTTCCCATTCTCATTCTAGCTTTGTAAACTGATATCTCATCTATCTTTGAGTCAGGTCTTGAAAAGTAAACATACTCAAAAATACATGGTCTCTTTTGAGGNCTATCTGAGCATTGTTGAGAATGAAGATTACCTTTTTTATCAATAAATACTGCTTCACCTGGCTCAATATCTCTTAATTTTGTATACCCAAGAGACATAAATAATGCATCTTCTGAAGCAATAATATATTCATCAACTGATTTGCCCTCTCTGATACCAATTGATANCGGTCTTATTCCATTATTATCACGAAAAGCCANAATTCCATGACCTGTGATTAANGCTATNACAGCATATGCNCCATCGCATCTGATATGTGTTTTTTTAACAGCTTTAAAAAAATTTTCAGCGGATGGATATATNTCACGCTGTTTGGCTAATTCATGTGCAAAAATATTTANCAAAACCTCAGANTCAGANTCAGTAGTCAAATGCCTCATTTCAGCATGAAATAATTCGTTTGATAGTTGTTTTGAATTTGTAAGATTACCATTATGTGCGAGACTAATTCCATANGGTGAGTTCACATACATAGGCTGTGCAAACTCTTTNCCAGCTCCNCCTGCTGTNGGATATCTAACATGTCCNATACCATAGTTACCAATAAGNTTGTTCATNTGTCTTTGCTGGAANACATCTCTAACGTATCCCATTGATTTTCTACTATTTAACTTATCTANTTGATCACAGACAACCATGCCNGCTGCATCTTGNCCTCTATGTTGAAGCATTAATAATGCGTCATATAAATCAGCAGCGACATTTCCTTCAGCTGATATTCCAACTATTCCGCACATTAGGATTCCCCGTTATTTGTTTGATTCTCATTTTGNTCAGGAATNATTTCTTTTTTTAGAGGTTCAATCAATTCCTGAGCCTCCTCAACAATATCATTATTATCTATTAATTTTCTAAAATATGNTTCAATTTGTGGCGCGTATTTTTGAATAATTGGGGTAATTTTTGAATTTGTAATTATGTCTGTTGTTTTAATGCTTGACGGTAATATAAGAAATATTACAAATAAAACTATTAACCCTCTCATAAGTCCAAACACAACTCCCAAAAATCTATCGAAACCTGATGCTCCNGACCATTTAATTAGTTTGCTAATAAACNTAATTATAATTCCACCAACAAAAATAAAAATTACAAAAACAACAATATAGGAAATTATTTTTGAAATCTCTTGATTTCCAATAAGTTCGTTTATTTGAGGAGTTGCNAGATACTCTAAGCTTATTGCGGCTATAAAAGCGGCTANCCATAAAAATAACGATAAAAATTCTTTAGTAAATCCTCTTGAAAAAGATATCAAACCTGATGCTATTAGTACCACCAAGATAAACCAATCCGCAAAATTTAAGCCTAAAGCTTCCACCTTGATACCTCTCCATTATTTGATTCAGATAAATTCTGAATTAAAGTAATATTTTTTAATATGTCATCTTCTGATAAAAAAGGTCCNACGTAAACAGCAAATCTGTCTTTTTTCCCTTGAAAATTTTCTATAAAACAAGGAAATCCACCTTCAATGATCTTCTTTTTTATTCTATTTGCATTATTCTCAGATGATAAGACGTGTGCTCTATAAACAAAAAGATCAAAATATTCTTCATCAAACATTACGAATCCATTTTGTTCATAAACATCATAAGAAGAGTTAATTCTAATGTCTTTATTTTTTATATTNGNTGATGATNCATTAATAGTAGGTTCCATCTTTTTTATGCTTTCATCTTTATCGGGAAAANAAAAATACATAAGAGATGAAATAGTGACTGCTATAAAAAGTAAGCCAATAAATCTTTCAGTTTTCATTATTTTTTATATATTTTTCTTAAAATACTCTTAATNTTAGATCTTAAATTCTTTCTGTGAACAATCATNTCNATTGCNCCATTATTCAATAGGTACTCTGATTTTTGAAAATTATCAGGTAATTCTAATCTTACAGTTTGCTCAATAACTCTCCTTCCTGTAAAACCACTCAAGGCATTTGGTTCAGCAATATTTATATCTCCAAGCATGGCAATACTTGCGGATACACCACCATAAATTGGATCGACCAAAACAGAAATATATGGAAGTTTTTGTTTTTTAAGCTTTTGTATTGCAGCAGAGGTTTTTGCCATTTGCATTAAGGATATCATTGACTCTTGCATCCTAGNTCCACCGCTAGTTGCAAAACAAATAAAAGGTATTTTATTCTTAATTGCTAAATTTATACCCTGTACAAATTTTTCTCCCACAACACTNCCCATTGATCCACCTAAAAATNTAAATTCAAATGCTGCAACAACAACTTTTGTTGAATCAAGATCACCTTCTACAACAATTAATGCTTCTTTTTCGCCAGTTNAAGATACTGCTTCTTTTACCCTAGAAGTGTAGTATTTAGAATCTTTGAATTTAAGAGGGTCTTTTGTAGTCAAATCAGGTGCAATTTCCTTAAAGGAGCTATTATCAAGAAAAATTTCCAATCTCTTTCTCGCGCTTATCCTNAAGTGATAATCGCATTTGGGACAAACATANAATGATTTTTCTAACTCAGGCGCATATAGAACAGATTCACATTTTTTACATGAGCTCCAAAGACCGTCAGGTACTTTGCTTTTAGACTTTAAAGTCCCTATTGAAGGTATTAGCCTTCTTAACCAATTCATGATATTGCCTTTTTGATATCAGATATATATTGACCTATCTTATCAAATTCTTTTGATTCAGAGTTATCTTCTATCATTTGTACAATTGAAGATCCTACAATAACCCCATCAGAATGATTTGAAAGTAATTTTGCATCCTCTTCAGATTTGATACCAAAACCAGCTAGNGTTGGAACCTTTGCGTATTTTTTAATCACTTTAATATTTTTAGATATCTCTTCGACATTTAAATTTGATGATCCNGTCACACCTCTAAGAGTTACATAATATATAAATCCCGAGCTATTATTTGCGATTGATTTAATTCTATCCTCTTTTGTAGTNGGTGATATTAAAGAAATTGTATTTATATTTNTACTTNGAATCCCATAGTCTTCAAGCATTAGTTCTCCAGGTATGTCTACACACAATATCGANTCAACATTATCNTTTTCATTTTTTTTGATTAATTCCCTAAAAAAAATAAATGAATTGAGATAACCCATTAAAACAATTGGGGTTTTATTATCTTTTAATCTGAANTTNGAAATTAGCTGAAAAATATCTTCTAAGGAAATTTTTTTTGTAATTGCTCTATCATGGGCTCTTTGAATAATTGGTCCTTCAGCAATTGGATCTGTGAANGGAACTCCAACTTCAATAATATCAACACCTGATTTAACAAACATATGCATAATTTTTAAAGTTGAATCTAAGTCGGGATCACCAGCAACTAAATATGCAACTAATGCTTTTTTATTTTGTTCTTTAAGTTTATCTAATTTTTTAGTTAATCTATTCAAATTTTAATACCATCAATTTCTGCTACAGTATTAATATCTTTGTCACCTCTTCCTGAAACATTTACAACTATATTTGCACTAGTATCAAATTCTTTCATTAAGGTTTCTAGGTATGCAAAAGCATGAGCAGTCTCAAGAGCAGGAATAATGCCTTCGAATTCTGATACTTCATGGAAAGCACGCAAAGCGTCTTCATCGCTTACAGCTACATACTCAGCCCTGCCAGAATCTTTGAGCCAAGAGTGCTCTGGACCAACGCCTGGATAATCTAAACCTGCAGAAACAGACTTAGTTTCTTTAACTTGTCCCTTATCATCCTGCATCAAATAACTTAATGCTCCGTGAAGAACGCCTGGTTCACCATCGTTCAATGGGGCGGCATGTTGACCAGTTTCTACACCTTTTCCACCAGCTTCAACACCGATTAATCTTGTTTGATTGATGTTAATAAAAGGATAAAAAGCACCCATAGCATTAGATCCACCACCAACACATGCAATTATCGCATCTGGCATTGCATTAAATAGCTCATTAGACTGAGATATAAGCTCCTCTCCAACAACAGAGTTAAAGTCTCTAACTATCATTGGATAAGGATGAGGGCCCGTAACGCTCCCAATTATGTAATAAGTATCATCAACATTTGTTACCCAATCTCTTAATGCTTCATTAAGGGCATCCTTAAGTGTAGCCGAACCTGAATCAACAGAATGTACTTTAGCTCCAAGTAATTTAATTCTATAAACATTAAGGGATTGCCTTTTCACATCTTCTGCACCCATATATATGTGACATTCAAGACCTAGCCTTGCTGCAACAGTGGCTGTAGCTACTCCGTGTTGACCCGCACCTGTTTCAGCAATTATTCTTTTCTTACCCATATGTTTAGCCAATAGTATCTGACCAATAGTATTGTTAATTTTATGTGCGCCTGTATGATTTAAGTCTTCTCTTTTAAGCCATATCGAACCAGTCCCATAATGCTTTGATAGTCTTTCTGCAAAATATAAAGGAGAGGGTCTTCCAACAAACTCGGATAAATCTTTATAGAATTGATTTTTGAAATCTTTTTTATCTTTAAGCTTATTATATGTTTCTTCGAGCTGCTCTAAGGCATACATCAAGGTTTCTGGAACAAACTTTCCTCCATATTTCCCAAAGAATCCGTTTTGATCAGGTAAATTGATGTCATTAAATTTCATTATTATAATTTTTTTAAAATGTCTTTAACTAGGCTGATATTTTTGATGCCGACTGAAGATTCAACACCTGAGTTTATGTCAATACACCATGCACCAGTACTAATTGCATTATCAACATTTTCAAAATTAATTCCACCAGATAAAATACTTTTTTGATTTAAATTTAAATTTTCAATGATTTTCCAGTCAAAAGTCTCGCCAGTTCCTCCATATGAAGATTTTTTATAAGTTTCAAACAAAATCGCTGATGCATCTTGATAATTACTAATTTCTTTTAAGCTTTCAAAATCCTTAATCCTAATTGCTTTCCAGAATTCTTTTTTATGGCTTTTGGCAAACACATTTGTTTCATCTCCATGAAATTGCAGGATAGGGTCTTTAAAATATGATGAAGTTTCTTCAATATAATCTGCNGTCGAATTTACATAAACACAAACAGGCCTTTTATCTTTAAAGTTATAATTTTTAATTTTATTCAAAAAANTTTTTGAAACATGCCTAGGGCTATGTTGNTAAAAAATNAATCCAAGATAATTTATAGAGTTAAATTCAATAATTTCATCTAAAAAATTAAAGTCGGAGATTCCACAAATTTTTATATTGGATTGCATTAAATTCTAAATCTGTCTATGAGATTTTTTTCCATAGTCTGAGATTTTATCTCATTATATTTAGGTCCTAAAAAAAATAAACCTTTTGCAGGTGCNGTCCTTCCNGCAAAAGATCTATCCTTTTTTTCAAGAATATCTTTCACAGAAAAATTATTTTCATTTTTTGCAATATCAATTAAGGTACCAATCATTATTCTTACCATATTTTGAAGAAAGGCATTAGCTGTAATTGTAATAATAAGAANATTTTCATAACTCTCAATATCAACATTATTAATTTTCTTGATGGGATTTTTTGAATTACAGTTTGAACTTCTAAAAGATGAGAAATTATGAGAACCTAAAAATAAATTTAATTCTTTGAAGATTAATTCTTTGTCGAGTTTATTTNTTACCCAATAGCAATAATCATCAAAAAATAGNGGTTTTTTCTCAGAATTGTAAATAACGTATGANTATCTTCTTTCAANAGCTGAAAATCTAGAATCAAAATTATCAGAAACATGAAANATCTTTTTAACTGCAATAGATTTAGGTAAATTAGAGTTAATTCCTTTAATCCAATTAGAGTCTTCCCTAATATGATCAGTTTGAAAATCAAAAACTTGTGAAATAGCGTGAACGCCTGCATCAGTTCTGCCAGAATAATTTATAACTATATTTTCATCAGTTATTTTATTTAATGCTTCCTCCAAGTGCTCTTGAATTGTGACTGCATTATTTTGACGTTGAAAGCCAGAAAATTTAGTCCCATCATATTCAAGCGTAGCTGCTATCTTCACGGTTATTTAATTTTTTTTAATAAAGACAGAGCGCTTTCTTTTATTAATTCGTCATCACAATCAATAATTATATTGTTTAGGATATTCTGTGCNCTTTTTTTATCATCCATTTCAAAATACATTACAGCTAAATCATATTGTTGCTGATCTTTGTTATTTTCTACGCTAAGACCATCAGGCATAATATTATCTGAGTTATCTTCCTCAGCTTCCTCAAAATCGTAATCTATANTGTTTCTAGATGCTTTTATATTTTTTAAATATATATATATCAGGGCAAGAAGAATACCAGAAATTAGAGATATCAAAGATATAAAGACNAGATCAATAACTTTAAAATTATTCTCCTGAACTTGTTTTTCAGATTCTTCAAANTTTTCAAGAAACTCATCAACAAGTTCATTTTCAATTCCTAATTGAATTTCTTTTGTATTTTTTTCTATAAAATCCTCGGGTGAAAATTTTGTATTTAGTGATAGATCTTTATTTTTATCATTTATTGTTTTTTCAATTATGTTGTTGGTATTTTCTATCACTGATGGAGCCGTTAAAACCAGTAATGTTTTGGTAGCTGAAGAAAAGCCATTCAAAAAAGTATCATTCATTTTAAATATTGAGTCTCTTGCAGATTGATCTGAAATTTTTTGCATTTCATACTCAGATGGGATGCTGATATCAACATCTTTTCTGATTAAATTTATATTATCGTTAATAAATGCATCTTTGTTNCCAAGATAAATTGACCACATAATTTGATAAATTGACAGATCGCTGGAAGTTGACTTTACCTTTTTAGCCATGCTCCACATTGTTGTAATTTCTTTAGCTTTAAAAATATTTNATTCTTCATTTCTTATNTTTGATTCGGGCACTTTTATANCTGTTNGTTTTAAATCTACTCGAGTATCTTTTGCGGAGTTTTTTGTTAAGGGTTGATTTTGAGAGTAATTTCTCATTTTAGATGGTAAGAAGATAAAAATATCTTTTTCAAAAGTTTTTTTAATTTTTAANTTAAAGCTGAAATAGTCTTCTTGATATTCTTCAGATAACACTATTGTAAAACTTTGATAAGTGTCAAAGTTTTTAATCAAAGTGTAAATAATATCTTTTTCGTTAATTGGATCATTTGATTTATATTGATCCAAGGTGATATCACCATCGGTTACAGTAATATTTTCAATCTTTATTTCTATTACTCTTTGATTTTGAGAGTTAAGTTTAATTTGAGGTGATGCAAGCTTTATATCTGCAAAAAGATTTATTGAGACAAAAGAAANTAAAAATAATAAATAGCAATTCCTCATATTTTATTTTCTTTAATAAGTTGTTCTAGTATTTGAACAGCATTTAAGGCAGCACCCTTTCCGTAAATATTGTCAGCAACTATCCACATAGAAATCCAATTCTCATTATTTATGTGNTCTACTCTTATCCTACCAACGAAGACTTCTTCTGAATCATTTGCATGCTCATAGGGAGTTGGATACTCATTTTTAGAGGGATTATCAATTAATTTTATACCACGAGTTTCTAATAAAATTTTATGTAAGTTTTCTTTAGTTGTTTTGTCTTTTGTTCTTAAAAAGACAGCCTCAGAATGACCGTTTGTNACAGGAACTCTTACGCATGTAGATTGAACAAAAATTTTGGGATCAAGNATTTTTTGCGTCTCCCAAGAAATCTTCATTTCCTCTTTNGTAAAATCGTTTTCTAAAAAAACATCACACTGTGGAATAACATTTCCGGCGATTCTTTTTGGATAGATTTTAATATCTTCCTTGCCTGCTAGTTGATTCTCAAATTCATTTATAGCTTCTTTTCCAGTTCCAGANACTGCTTGGTATGTTGCAATATTAATAAAATTGANGCTCAATTCTTCATGAATTGGCTGTATTGCAAGCAATAGCTGNGATACAGAACAATTTGGATTAGCAATTAATGTTGGTTTTTTTAATTTTTTAATTTCGTACCCATTTATTTCTGGTATCACTAGAGGCACATCATCGTCATATCTGTATTCAGATGATAAATCAATAACATAAATACCCNTATTGACGAATGACTTAGCATACCTTTTTGCAACTNCAGATCCAGCACAAAAAATTGCTATATTGATNTNTGATGGATCAAAACTTTTTATATCTGTAATTTTATATNTAGAGTTTTTCAACTTTATCTCATTACCTACTGAAGAAAAGCCAAGGGGNTAAAAATTACTCAAAAAAATATTTTTTCGTTCTAATAATTTNAGAATTTTTCCTCCAACGACTCCTGAGGCGCCAACAAGAGCAAGATTAATATGTTTATTCATTTTCAAGTATTTCAATTATTATGTCTGATACTTCACTAGTTTTTATGTATGGATTCCCAGCTGCAATGTCTTTAGTTCTGTAGCCATTTTTAATATATTTTTTGATAGCCGCATCAATTTTGTCAGAGAGATTTTCCTCACCAAGTGAAAATTTTAAGGCCATTGAAAGNGAAGAAATCATTGCTAGAGGGTTTGCAATATCTTTATCAGCAATATCTGGTGCACTGCCATGACACGGTTCATACATACCTTTGAATGAACTGTTTAATGATGCAGATGGAAGCATGCCTATAGAACCAGTTAGAGTTCCTGCAATATCAGATAAAATATCACCAAATAAATTNCTTGAAACAATTACATCAAATTGATTTGGATCAATAACTAATTGCATTGCNGTATTATCTGCAAGTTGGTGAGTTAGCTCCACATCTGNATATTCAGCTGACATCTCNGTTAATATTGATCTCCAAAATTTAGAAACTTCAAGAACATTTGCTTTATCNACTGAACATAACTTTCCATTTCTCTTTTGAGCNGCCTCAAAAGCAACATTTGCAATTCTTCNTATTTCATCCTCGTTATATATCATGGTATTAAAAGCATAGCCTGGCTCAACGTCAGATACCAAACCTCTAGGCTCACCGAAATAAACACCTCCGGTAAGTTCTCTTACTATTAATATGTCTAAGTTATTAATTATTTCTTTCTTTATTGGTGATGCATTTGATAACTCATTGAAAAGAAANGCTGGTCTNAGATTTGCAAATAGGTTTAGCTCTTTTCTTAGAGTAAGTAATGCATTTTCAGGTCTAAGATCCCACTCGAGATCATCCCACTTTTCACCTCCTACTGCNCCAAATAGAATGGCNTCTGATTTTTTTGCTTCCTCTAGGACAGCATCAGGAATTGGATGACCCTCTAAATCATATGCCGCTCCACCGACATTCATTTTAGTTATGAGAAAATCTAGGTTATTTGATTTAATTAAATAATTTAGAACATTCAATGTAGAATCCATAACTTCTCTACCTATTCCATCACCGGGAAGTGCTAATATTTTTTTAGTCATTTGCAAAAATCCATGGATATTTCTTTATTCTTCTTATTTCAAAATCTGAAATATNATTTTTATAGCCCATTGTTATATCTATATCATCTAAACCAAANACAATCCTATCAAGTAAATTTTTATCTACTTGAAATGAAATAAGAGAATCTTCATCTATTTGGATTTCTTTCTTAGTTAGGTCAATTGATAAATGAGTAACATCATTGTTAGCTCTAGTAAAAAGCATTTGGATTTTTTCTTTTTCTAGTTTTATTGGCAATACACCATTCTTAAAACAATTATTATAAAAAATATCTCCAAATGATGAGGCTATTACTGCTTTTATACCAAAATCTCTCAGAGCCCAGACAGCATGCTCTCTGGAGGAGCCACAACCAAAGTTATCTCTTGCAAGTAATATTTTTGATTCATCATATGGCTTGNTATTTAAAATAAAGTTTTTATTAAGTATTCTTTCCTTTTTTGTAATTCCTAATTTACCGTCGTNTTCATATCTCCAACCATCAAATAAGTAATCTTCAAATCCATATTTTTTAATTGATTTTAANTACTCTGTTGGAATNATTTGGTCTGTATCTATATTATTTCTATCAATGGAAGCCATTACTCCATCAATTATTAATCCTTCACTATTTGAAGTCATGATGGGTCTCCAACTGTTCCATTAATAGCAGTATATGCCGCCATTAATGGACTCATTAAATGCGTTCTTCCTAGATAACCTTGTCGACCCTCAAAATTTCTATTNGAAGTTGAGGCACATCTTTCGTAAGGTTTTAATTGATCAGGGTTCATACCGAGGCACATTGAGCAACCTGGATCTCTCCAAACAAATCCAGCTTCAATAAAAACTTTGTCTAACCCTTCTGATTCAGCTTGCTCTTTTACTAATCCTGATCCAGGAACCACAATTGCTTCTNAGATATTTTCTGCAACTGTTTTACCTTTAACAATCTCAGCTGCTTCTCTTAAATCTTCAATTCTGGAATTTGTACAAGAGCCNATAAATACTTTNTCAAAAATTAATTCTGAAAGTTTTTTTTCNGAATTGATGCCCATATACTCTCTTGCGAGTGAAATATTTTTTGTTTCGTCTGACTCTANATTTGAAGGAGTTGGAATATTGTCATCGAAATTAACTACCATTTCAGGCGATGTACCCCATGTAACCTGAGGCTTAATTTGAGAAATATCAATAANTAATTCATTGTCAAATTTGGCCCCTANATCTGTTTTTAAACCTTCCCAGTAGTTTATGGCTTCTTTCAACATATTCTNACTNAGAGTACAGTGTTTTTTTACGTATTCTATNGTTATTTCATCTGGNGCAACTAAGCCAACTTTTGCACCTGCTTCAATAGCCATATTGCATATTGTCATTCTGCTCTCAACAGAAATACTTTCAATATATTTTCCGGCAAATTCTATCGCATAGCCTGTTCCACCAGCAGTTCCGATTTGTCCAATTAGGTACAAAACAATATCTTTAGAGGNAACATTTTCTCTAGGAACTCCCTCAAATCTCACCAACATATTTTTTAATTTTGAAACTTTCAAGCATTGTGTTGCCAAAACATGCTCTACTTCCGNAGTTCCAATACCCATAGCCAGGCATCCAAGGGCTCCGTGAGTAGAAGTATGAGAGTCACCACAAACAATAGTCATTCCAGGTAATGTATAGCCTAATTCAGGACCAATCACATGAACAATACCTTGTTTAGANGATTTGATATCAAATTGTTTTATTCCAAATTTATTACAATTTTTATCAAGCTCAATNACCTGAATTTTAGAAATCTCATCTTCGATTTCATTAAAGCCAAAATTATTACCTCTTTCAGTAGGAACATTATGATCTGGAGTTGCCACATTTGCACCCAGTCTCCAAGGTGTTAAATTTTTCTTAGATAATCCTTCAAANGCTTGGGGCGAAGTAACTTCGTGAAGATAATGTCTATCTATATATAAAAGGGATTCACCAGAATTAAGCTGGCTNACATGGTGCTCTTCCCAGAGTTTGTCGTACAAAGTCTTCATTATTTTTATTCACTAAACGGCAGCTTTTGCTCTATGTCTAAACACTGAGCTCTGTTAATAAGCAAATGATCTACCAATACAAGACTCACCATAGCTTCAGCAATAGGAACTGCCCTTATGCCTACGCATGGATCATGTCTTCCNATAACTTCTANATCAACATCTTTGCCTTTGTTATTAATAGTCTTTCCTTTTTTTCTAATGCTAGATGTAGGTTTAATAATAAAACTTAAATTTATATCATCTCCATTTGATATTCCACCCAANATACCACCAGAATTATTTGTTGAGTAGCCAGTTGAAGTAATNTCATCTCTTGCTTCAGATCCCTTTAATTCTAAAAGATCATCTGCATTTCCAANAGATACTGATTTGACAGCATTTATAGTCATGATTGCTTTTGCAAGATTTGCATCAAGTTTTTCAAAAACTGGATCACCAAGTCCAACTGGACAATTTTCTACAACAACACCAAGCTTTGCTCCAACAGAATTACCCTCTTCAATTAAATTATTAAACAATGAATCTAATTCAGAAAGCTTTGTGTCATCACANAAGAAATATTTATTNGTGGCTTCNTTGTGATTGATANTATCTGCTTTAATCTCACCAATTTCTGATACAAANCCACTTACTGTTATACCCTCTTTTNGGAGTATTTTCTTTGCAATCGCGCCCGCTGCAACCCAATTTGCAGTCTCTCTNGCACTGGATCTGCCTCCACCTCGATAATCTCTGTGNCCATACTTGGATTGATAGGTAATATCTGCATGGTTTGGTCTAAATACATCTTTGATATTTGAATAATCTTTAGACTGTTGATCCTTATTATAAATAATCATTCCTATTGGAGTTCCAAGTGTTTTTCCTTCAAAAACACCCGACATAATCTCTACAGTGTCGTCTTCCTTTCTCTGAGTTGTTATATCTGATTGACCAGGTTTCCTTCTGTTTAGTTCGAACTGAATATCATCTTTTGTGAGATCTATTTGCGGAGGACAGCCATCCAAAATACAGCCCATAGCAACACCATGACTCTCACCAAAGGTCGTTATCTTGAATATTTTTCCAAACGTATTGCCTGACATGGCAATAATTATAGTCTAAAAAGCTTGAAAAGCCTTATTTATGGGACTTTTGAAAATAGTGTTTGAAAATCTATGACAGAGGTATTTTCAAGTTCCTTTTGATTCATACATAGCTTNAATATCTTTTCAGANACTTNCTCATCAAAAGTTAAATTTAGATTAGTTTTAAATTTCTGTTCTAAGACAGGAATACCCTCTTTTCTTCTTCTTTTATGACCAATGGGATACTCAACTTCAACCTCATCAGNTGAAGTTCCNTCTTTAAAATTAATCTGNATTCTGTTNGCAATCGAGCGTTTATCTGCTTCAAGATATTCTCTAGAGTATCTTTTATCTTCTTTAATAATCATTTTTTCTCTCAGAACATCTATTCTTGGATCTTTTGCAACATCATCCTCGTAATCCTCNGCTGTGAGATCGCCTTTTAATAAACCAATTGCAACCATATATTGTAAACAATGATCTCTATCAGCAGGATTATTTAATTCACCAACTTTTGAAATAATCCTGATTGCAGATTCATGNGTAGTAATCTCAATAGATTTTATNTCATCAATTTTATCCTNAATGACTTTATGTAACTTTACTGCAGATTCGACAGCAGTCTGTGCATGAAATTCTGCTGGAAAGCTTATTTTAAATAAAATGTTTTCCATNACATATGNTTCAAAAGATTGAGATAAAGCAAGTTTTTCTCCTCCAAATAGAACATCTTCNAATCCCCAAACAGGTGCTGATAAGACGCCTGGATATCCCATTTCGCCAGAAATGGTAATCATTGNAAGCCTAACTGCTCTACTGGTTGCATCTCCTGCAGCCCAACTTTTTCTTGAACCAGTATTTGGAGCATGTCTGTATGTTCTAAGGCTTTGTCCATCTACCCAGGCTTGACTAACAGCATCTTTAATTTGATCTTCNGAGCCACCTAATAATTTTGTAGCAACTGCAGTTGAGGCAACTTTTACCAACACAACATGATCTAANCCAACTTTATTAAAACTGTTATCAAGAGCTAAAATACCTTGGATTTCATGAGCCATAATCATCGATTCAAGAACCGTTATCATTTTTAATGACTCTTTTCCATTTGAAACGTTTTGCTGTGACACAAAATCGCAAAGAGATAATATTGCACCAAGGTTATCCGATGGATGACCCCATTCTGCAGCAAGCCAAGTATCGTTGTAATCAAGCCATCTAACAATACAACCAATATCAAATGCTCCTTTAATAGGATCTAATTCATAATTTGTTCCTGGAACTCGAACACCNAANGGCACTTTTGTATCTTTNACAATTGGCCCTAGCATNTTAGTGCAAGCTGGAAATTGAAGCGCTAAGAGTCCACAACCAATAGTATCTACTAGACAGTTTCTTGCAGTATCTAANGCTAANTCAGATTTAATTTCATAGCTTGAAACATATTTAGCTATTTNAGATATTAGNTCATCGAAACCTGGTCTGATATTCAGATCAACATTTGATGACATNTATTANGGCCTTTCTGAGATATCAACCCAGTCTGATGTTTCAACTCCGATATATTCAGCACTTGGTCTAATAATTCTATTNTTAGCTCTTTGNTCCATGCAATGTGCAGCCCATCCAGAAACTCTAGACATTACAAATATTGGAGTAAAAAGTTTAGTTGGTATNCCCATATAAAAGTAAGCTGGTGCATGGAAGAAATCAGCATTTGCAAACATTTTCTTCTCATCCGCCATAACTTTTTCAACTTCTTCAGCTACTTGATATAAAGTNTCNGTGNTAGCAAGCTNTGAGAGTTGTTTTGCATATTCTTTTATGACNGCATTTCTTGGATCNCTTATNGAATAAACAGCATGACCAAATCCCATGATTTTTTCTTTATTATTTAACATTTTGATGACATTTGATTTAGCTTCTTCTTTTGAAGTCCAATCTTCAATTAATTCCATAGCTTTTTCATTCGCGCCACCATGCAAAGGNCCTCTTAANGAACCAATTGCTGCAACAACACATGAATGAATGTCAGACATAGTAGATGCGCAAACTCTGGCTGTAAAAGTGGATGCATTAAATTCATGTTCCGCATATAAAATTAATGATACATCCATAACTTTTTTATGAAGATCGGATGGCTTTTCTCCATGAAGAATATGTAAAAAATGCCCCGCCATGCTTTCCTCTTCATTGACTAAGTCAATATCAAGGCCTTCATGNGANTACTTGTACCAATATGTAACAATGGAAGGCATAGTTGCAATCATTCTATTTATTGCATCCAATTGATTTGTNAAGTCTCCCTCAGGTTCTAAATTTCCCAACATGGATGTACCTGTTCTCATTACATCCATNGGGTGAGCATTAGAGGGTATTTTTTGAAGAACTTCTTTTAAAGACTCTGGAAGATCTCTTTGACCTTTTAAAAGTATTTTATATTCTTCTAATTCTAATTGATTAGGAAGCTTGTCATATAACAACAGATAGGCGACTTCCTCAAAAGTTGCTTTTTCAGCAAGTATTTCAATTTTGTGACCTCTATAGGCAAGTCCTTCAATTTGGCCTACCGTAGAAAGAGANGTTTCTCCTGCTACTTGTCCTCTTAANCCTGCTCCTTCTAATTTTTTTGTCATCTATGCCCCTTTAATCATTTGAAAATTGTTCATCGAGTTTTTTTTCAAAATCGTAATAGTTTAAAACTTCATACAACTCTTCACGGGTTNGCATTATATCTAAGAGATGCTCTTGTGTCCCGTCTTTGATAATGGAATTATATATTTTTTCTGCGGACAAACTCATTGCTCTAAAGGCAGTAAGAGGATACAAAACCATATCTACTCCTACATTTTTTAATTCGTTTTGAGAAAATAACGGNGTTTTTCCAAACTCTGTAATATTNGCTAGTATGGGANCTGAAAATTTATCTTTAAATTTTTTATACTGATCGATNTTTGTAACNGCCTCAAGAAAAATACCATCTGCGCCTTCATCAATATATGCTTCGCATCTTCTAATAGCTCCATCAATTCCCTCTGATGCAATTGCATCAGTTCTTGCCATCACAAAAAAAGATTCATCTACTTTTGAATCAANTGAAATTCTCAATCTAGTTCTCATTTCTTCTATTGAAACCAATTGTTTNTTGGGTCTATGTCCACATCTTTTATCAAAAACCTGATCCTCAATATGTANAGCAGCGCAGCCAGCTCTACCCATTTCTTCAATAGTTTCAGAAATCTGATCAGATTCACCCCATCCAGTGTCAATATCCACTAANAGAGGTAAAGTTGTAGCGTTTGTAATTCTCTTNACATCAGTCAAAACATCCTTCATTGATGTGACGCCTAAATCAGGAAGTCCATAAGAGGCAGCNGCAACCCCACTTCCTGATANATAAATTGCCTTATGGCCAGCNCTCTCCGCTAATTTTGCAGAATAGGCGTTAATGGTTCCAGGNAATATCAAAGGATTATTATCTTTTANGGCTTCCCGAAACTTNTGTCCTGATTTAATATTAATAAAACTTTACTCCTCTGATAATCCTATCTTTATTATTTTTTCTTCTCCANCTATTNGTNTCCCTGAGGCTATAAACACATCCGCAATATTCTTGTTGATAAAAACTTTCTCTTTTTGAAATCTCAATCATTCTAGAAGAGCCACCTTGTTTTCTCCAATTGAAATCCCAAAAATTTACATTTTTATATCTTGCAGCTGATCTATGGCCTGAAGAGTTGATTTGNTTCATATCTTTCCATCTAGATATNCCAAGAGTTGTTGCAAAAATGTTAAACCCATTTTCATATGCAAATAATGCAGACCTTTCAAANCGCATATCAAAGCATTTAGTGCACCTTTCNCCTCTTTCAGGCTCATTTTCAAGGCCTTTAATCCTCTCAAACCANTTGNCTTTATCGTAATCTCCATCTATACATTCAAAGCCAACTTTTTCACAAAATCTTCTATTTTCATCTTTTCTAATTTCNTATTCNTCNATTGGATGAATATTTGGATTATAAAAATAGACTNTTGTTTTTATATTTGATGCTGCAATTGCTTCAATAATTTCACCAGAACATGGAGCACAACAACTATGAAGTAAAAGTTTCTCTTCACCATTTGGAAGAGAAAGCTCAGGTCTCTCATAATTGTTTAATTTATATTTATCACTCATCAACTGTATAAACTTAATTTAATTGAAAGGCTAATTTAAAAATCATTATAGCTACCATAATGATCTATTTCAGCATTAAAAAATATTTTTTCAACATACATCCTATAAATTATTACTTATTTTTTATTCCATATGGAACATGTCCGGACGTAGTTTTGTCAGAAGCACCTAAAATGTGTTTTTTTTGATCATCGAAGAAAATATCTGCATCAAAGGATTCAAGAAACTGACTTTTTGACATTCCTCCTAAAAAAAGTGATTCATCAATTCTTACTCCCCATTCTCTTAATGTCTTAATTACTCTTTTATCAGATGGAGCTGATCTTGCAGTTACAAGTGCGGTTCTTATAGGGCATTCATTTATTTCAAAATCATTTTGTATCTTATTCAACTCAATTAGAAATGATTTAAAAGGCCCCTCTTTTAGATTTGTTTCAGCATTTGCTTCATTTTGAATAAATGCCTCAAGTCCTTTTTCTTGATAAATTTTCTCAGAATCATCTGAAAATATAACTGCGTCTCCATCAAAAGCTATTTTTAAGAGGTCTGATTTTGATTCTTTTTGATTTTTTTGTGGCCTTGAAATGATTGTTGCTGCAGCAACATCACTTTCTATTGCTAACTTTACATCTTCAATGCTACTTGATAGAAACAAATGGACGCCAAAATCTTTAACATATCTATGTGGGCTCTCACCTCCACAAAATGCAGCTCTGGATATATTTAAATTATGATCTTCTATAGAGTTTCTAATTCTTAAGCCAGTATCTGAAGTATTTCTTGACAACAAAATTACTTCAACTCGATTAGAGTTCTCGTATAGGTCATTTATCTTAAGAATCTTTTTTACAAGATTAAAAGCTTCACCGGGTTCAAGAGTATTATCTTCATTTTTAATTTGATAATTTTGGTAAGACTTCAAGCCCTCTTTTTTATAGATTTCATGACTTTCATCAAGGTTAAAAAGAGCTCTTGATGATATTCCGATTATTAATTTAGACTGTTCATTATTCATAAATATTGAAAATGTAATATGTTTTATATTATACTGTACATATATTCAGTATTTTTAATTATTATGAAGGAAATTACATCACAACAACAAAGAGTACTTGATTGTATTCAAATTTATCTAAAGAAAACAGGCTTTCCGCCGACAAGAGCAGATATTTGCAGAGAACTTGGCTTTAAATCACCAAATTCAGCTGAAACACATCTTCGCGCTCTTGAAAAAAAGGGATTTATATCAATTGAAAGTGGGACATCAAGAGGTATCTCAATACTAAATGAAAATGAAAGTTTCAAAACCGATGATGAATATCCTGTAATTGGTCTTGTTGCCGCCGGATCACCAACTTTAGCTCAAGAGAATATTGAGAAAATCGTTAAATGTTCAAAATCTTTATTTGGATCAAGTTTTGATTATTTTTTAAAAGTCAGAGGCTTAAGCATGAAAGATGCTGGAATTATGGAAGACGACATCATTGCCGTAAAAAAAACAACAGATATCAAAAATGGAGATATTGTTATTGCTAGGATTGATGATGAAGTAACAGTGAAGTTTTTTAATAGAAAATCTTCAAAAATTATTGAACTTGAGCCAGCAAATGAAGATTTTGAAAATATAGTTATTGATTTAGAAAACGAAGATCTTCAGATAGAGGGTAAGAGCGTAGGTTTGTTTAGAAGAAATTAATGAACAATATTTTGTTTTTTTGAAAATTTTTCTCTTTGTTTTTCAAAGAATTCATCAAGATCGCTAACATTACCACTTACACTTTCAATGCCAGCTCTTATCATTTCTTTGGCCACTGCTAACTCTTGGCCTCTTAAGAAATCTTTTGATTCATTTGAAAATTCTATTTTTACAATTGGATTNTCNTGNTCATCTGACCTTCTTAATACAATTGTTCCGTCTGAAAGTTGGGCTAATTCTAAATAATTTGTCATCTTAATCCTTANATAAACAGCTTAACACTCATGAAGTAATTTGCGAAGCAAATCAGAGAGNANTCTATATTTATCTAGTATCATTCTAAATTTTTTCAAGTTATTTGGATTGTTTGTTNCAATTAAATTTTCATCNGCNGTTTCAACAATTTTTTTAATAGAATCTTCTAATATTGAAATTAAGCCCTCTNCTTCAAACTCTTTTTTAATNANATGTGCAANTGANGATATATTTTGTAATTCTATCCACTTTNTTTTGAAGTTGAATTCNTTAATAGGCTNAATTTCATCTATAAATTGNTTATGNACCTCATCTGCCAGATTGCTTAAACCATTTTCAACACATNATAGATATAGTAATTGGTTGTGNGTATCTTTAGATGATGAATTAAATTCAANTTTTCGAAGAATGCTCTCTGATAAATCAATNTATAAATTNGATAACTCTCTGGATTCCACTACGTTTTAAGATTTTGNTTCCATTTACCNTCAGANAAAATTGCAGTCCATTTAGTTTTTTTACCATCTTTTTCTGANGCAAGATAATGAACATCATCANTNCGATTATATCTAATTACATACGGATTTCCGTCCTGATCTTTTTCTGGAGCACTCATTAAATATAAGTGTTTNTTTGTNTCTGGNAGAAATCTGCATGCTTCAGCAAACTCATTTNTTAAANNATTNACTTCAGAAACTTTTGGGGCTCTAGTTTCTCTATTTTTGGGNTANTTGCTCGCTGCTAAAAAGAGTCCCTTCATGCTATCNCTTAAAAGATAATGATCTTCACATTTTAAACATGCAAGATCTGGTAAAGGNATTGGCTCCATCATTAATGGCTTNGGTTCACCATTTCTTTGCAATGCNCTTGTTGCACCACAGTTGTCATTNAAACATCCAAAATACTTTCCAAACCTACCAGTNTTTAATTGCATCTCNGAACCACATTTNTGACACTCCAGAGTTGGACCNTCGTANCCTTTGATTTTAAATTGACCCTGTTCTACAAAAAAACCATCNCANTCTGGATTTTTTCCACAAACATGAAGTTTTCTGTTCTCATCGATNAAATAATTATCCATGCTNGTATCACATTTATGACATCTTTTTTTTATTAATAAATTTTCAGCTTCCTCAGTNTCATCTANACTTACTGCCTCATCACCAGAAATCAANTTAAGTGTTTCTTTGCACTTATCATCANCNNTATTTTGATANCCAGAACANCCTAAGAAAACACCATTTGATGAATTTCTTATNACCATATTTGGNTTACCNCAAACNCANNTNATATNAGTAGNNGTAGGNTTNTTTCCTCNCATNCCAGTNNNNTCNTCTGAAGCATTTANNAGATCATNTTTAAANGNANTATAAAAATCATCTAANATATTTCTCCAATCAGCCTCTCCTNGAGCNACCTTATCTAAGTTATTNTCAAGGTTTGCAGTGAANTCATAATCCATAATGTCATCAAAGCTNTCNAGCAANCTTTCAGTAACTATATGACCNATTTTTTTTACAAAAAANCTTCTNTTTTGNATTTCTACATATCCTCTATCTTGNATAGTTGAAATNATATTTGCATANGTTGAAGGTCTACCTATGCCTTTTTTTTCAAGTTCTTTAACCAATGCAGCTTCAGAAAATCTTGCAGGAGGTTTTGTGAACTTTTGCTCAAGGTTAACTTGATCTAATACAAGAATTTCTCCTTCAACCAGAGGTGGTAGAATATCATCACCGTCAGACTTATAAGGTTTCGAAACTTTTGTGTAGCCATCAAAAACGACTTCTCTTCCTTTTGCAGTAAAAGTGTACTCATCGACATTAATTTTTGCAGAAGTTGATAAGTATTCCGCATCAGGCATTTGGCATGCAATATATTGTTGCCATATTAATTGATAAAGTCTTTTTTCTTCTTCGGATTGATTAAGCAAGTCATCTGATGTTAAAAAAGCATTAGTAGGTCTAATAGCTTCATGAGCCTCTTGAGCATTTTCAGTGCTTGAATATATTCTTGGAGCATTGGTTAAATATTTTTCACCAACTCTGTCATTGATGAAGTTTCTTGCATCTTGGATAGATTCTTTACTTAAGCTAGGTGCATCTGTTCTCATGTATGTAATATGACCAGCTTCATAGAGCTTTTGGGCAACACGCATTGTTCTTTTCACTCCAAAACTTAATTTTGTACTAGCTGCTTGTTGAAGAGTAGAAGTTATAAATGGAGGCCTTGGTTTAACTTTAACTGGTTTTTTTAGAATTTCATCTATTCTTAAATCAGACTTATTGACTAAAATCTCAATATTTCTTGCTTCAATCTCTTTTAACAGCGGATCTGATTTCTTCCTATTGAGTGAAAATGGTATTGATAAATCGCTCTTAACAACATTTATTGATACTTCCCAAAATTCTTCAGGTATAAATTCTTGAATTTGCCTTTCTCTTTCATCTAAAACTCTCAACGCAACAGATTGAACTCTTCCAGCTGAAAGTCCTCTAGCAATTTTTTTCCAAAGCAATGGAGATAATTCAAATCCTATTACTTTATCAAGAAATCTTCTAGCTCTATATGCTTTAACCAAATCAAGATCTATTTCCTTAGGATCAGAAAATGAATCAACAATTGCCGATTTGGTTATCTGATTAAATCTTACTCTTGAATAGTTATATTTATCTGAACCTAAAGCTTCTTTAAGATGCCATGCAATTGCTTCACCCTCTCGATCTAAATCTGTTGCAAGATATATATGATCAACTTGCTTAGCAGCCTTCTTTAAATTTTTTATCACTTTTTCTTTTTCAGGAATTATTTGCCAATCAGCGACCCAGCCATTATCTGGATCTATGCCCATTCTTCTTATCAATCTTTTTCTATCATTAATGGCTTTTAATCTTAATTTTTCTTCAGGACTTATATCTTTGGGTATGGATGCGCGCTTTGAACTTGGTGATGATTTTTTTGGAAGATCTCTAATATGACCGACACTAGATTCAACAATATATTCTGATCCAAGATACTTGGATATGGTTTTGGCTTTTGCTGGTGATTCAACAATTACTAGTGATTTTGACATAGTTAAAAAATTTCCTTTTTTATAAATATCATTAATTTACTGTTATTGGCAAGTTAAATTTAAAAATTATTTATTCTTTCAAGAATTTGTTCTAAGTTTGAAACACCTTTTCTTTCATCCCATAAAAAAATTATGCGCCTCTCAGAAAAAATTATTTCATCAAGATGTTGTGAAATATTATTTAGGTTAAAAATCATTTGTTCAAATCCATTTTGATACTTTAATTGGACAGGAGAATACAAGATAAATTGTTCTTTGTCTCTTATAAAATGTCCTTCTTTTAAGCTTGATTTATTTTTTATTTGATAACTAACATCTATAGAATTTATATTTTTAAAGGTGTTCTTGCCATATAAAGTGGATGAAATCTTGCAACCAAGCATTTTTGCTTGCATTCTTACTTTAGACTTTTCCTTTGATGATTTTGAGGGAAGCGCAAGAGATATTGACCCAACTAAAAATATAATGGCAATTATAAAAACAAATATATCAGTCATCTTTTTTTAAGATATCATTTAAAATATTTGGTCCTTTTATTACAAATCCAGTATAAATTTGAACAAGTTCTGATCCAGCATCAATTTTTTTATTGAAATCTTTAGCATTCATCACGCCTCCAACACCGATTACTGGAATTTTGTTATTAGATTTAGTTTTAATAACTCTAATTGTTTCTGTGGATCTATCCATTAGAGGTTTCCCAGAGAGTCCGCCATCTATATTTATAAGTTTTTCATTCGTAAGTTTTGTTTTATCTACTGTCGTATTTGTTGCAATAATCCCTTTAAAAAAAGATAACTCTACAGTTTTGATTATATTTTCAATAGATTCATTAGTTTCGTCTGGCGAAATTTTTAGAAAAAATGGAATGTCTATTTTTAATTCTTTTACTTTACCCTCGATTGATAGAACCAGCTCTGAGAGATTATCCATATTATGAAGATCTCTAAGATTTGGTGTGTTTGGAGAAGATATATTTACAGTAATGTAGTCAGCATATTTGTATACTTTTTCGATGCAATACACATAATCTTTAATCCTTTGCTCTCCTTTAGATTTTTTGTTTGCGCCTACATTAACTCCTACAATTCCTTTGTAGGACCTCGATTTTAAATTTTTTACTAAATGATCGATGCCCTTATTATTAAATCCTAATCTATTGATAATCGATTCATCTTGAAAATTTCTAAATACTCGGGGTTTTGAATTTCCATCTTGTGGTAGAGGTGTAACAGTTCCAACCTCTAAAAAACCAAAACCTAACTCTCCTAAGCAATCTATATAATCACCATTTTTATCCAATCCAGCGGCTGTGCCAAGTTTATTTCTGAAGTTCATTCCTGCGAAAGAGAATGTATTCATCTTTGGTTTTTTGTAAAGTAAATTTAATATTCCAATCTTGTAGATAAAATTTAAGAAATCCAATGCAAGGCTGTGTGCGAGCTCGGGTGGTAAAATTCTGAAAAATTTA
>PBKI01000015.1 GCA_002721385.1 Gammaproteobacteria bacterium | reverse complement strand
TAAATCAGAGACAGTTTCTACCATAATTCCAGCATCTCTTGATGGTGGTAGCTCAACAGACAATAATTCTGTTCTAGGATTTGTATCTATACCCATGTCACTAATTGGTAGAATGTTTAGTTCTTTTTTCTTTGCCTTCATAATATTCGGTAAAGAAGCATATCTTGGTTCATTAAGTCTCAAATCAGTGGTTATGATTGCGGGTAAATTTAACTTCAAAGTTTGAAGTCCTCCATCTATTTCTCGAGTAACCTCGACAAACGAGCCTTCTATCTTAACTTCAGATGCATTAGTGGCTTGAGGATAATCCAACATTGCAGCTAGCATTTGACCAGTTTGGTTATTATCGCCATCAATAGCTTGTTTACCTAAAATAATTAGATCTGGTTTTTCATCACTGACTAATTTACTTAAAACTTTAGCAATAGCTAAAGGCTCTAATAGTGAATCTGTTTCAACAAGAATGGCTCTATCAGCACCTAATGCTAAAGAAGTTCTTAATTGTTCTTGTGATTCGGTTTTGCCAACTGAGACTGCAACAATTTCGGATGCTTGTCCTGATTCTTTTAATCTGACTGCTTCTTCAAGCGCAATTTCACAAAATGGATTTACAGCCATCTTCACGTTGTTTAAATCAACATTTGAATTATCCGATAGAGGACGAACTTTAACGTTGTAGTCTACAACTCTTTTTACTGGAACTAATATTTTCATAAGTGTTTTATACCTTTTAATAGTGTAAATTGTACTTATAAATTAGAATATTTAATATAAATAATAGTTATTTATGTATTTATTAATTATAAATCCTACTTATAATAGGCTATAATTATAATGTATTTAGATATGCAATTACAATACAAATAAGATCTTATGCACAGAGAAACTATGGAGTATGATGTTGTAGTAGTTGGAGGTGGTCCTTCCGGGCTCGCTGCTGCTATAAAATTTGCTCAACTTAATAAAAAAAATAGTACTGACTATAGTATTTGTCTACTTGAAAAAGGTTCAGAAATTGGTGCACACATTTTATCTGGAAACGTTTTTCAACCGAATGCGCTTGATGAGTTGTTGCCAGAATGGAAAGAAATGGGAGCACCTTTAAATGTCCCAGTAAAAAAAGATAAGCTTCTTTTTCTTTTAGAAAAAATAGGAATACCTGTCCCCTCTTTTGTAATGCCTCCTATGAATAATCATGGAAATTATGTTATCAGTCTTGGAAATTTGTGTCGATGGCTCGGTGATCAAGCCGAAAATCTTGGCGTTGAAGTTTTTCCGGGATTTCCTGCAAGTCAATTACTAGTAGAGGACGATAAAATTGTTGGGGTTCAGACTGGCGATATGGGTATTGCTGAATCTGGAGAACTAAAAGCAGGACATGAACCCGGAATAAATATTAAAGCTAAATATACAATTTTTGGAGAAGGTTGTAGAGGACATTTGGGTAAACAGATAATACATAAATTTAATCTTAATGAAGGAAAAGATCCTCAACATTATGGTATTGGGTTTAAGGAAGTATGGAAACTAAAACCTGAGTTACATGAAGAAGGTTTAGTTATTCATACCAATGGATGGCCTACTAGTGTTGATACACCTTCAGGATCATATTTTTATCATGGTGAAAATGGTGAAGCTTATATAGGTTATGTAATTCCACTAGATTATAAAAATCCATACTTAAGCCCATTTGATGAATTTCAGAAATGGAAGACCCATCCATCAATTAAAAAGTATTTAAAAGATGGTGAAAGATTATCCTATGGAGCCAGAGCACTTATTAAAGGAGGATTGCAATCGTTGCCAAAGATGGAATTCCCAGGAGGACTTTTAGTTGGAGATAATGCTGGAACTCTTGTTTTTTCAAAGATAAAAGGTTCACACACTGCTATGAAATCTGGTGCAGTTGCAGGTGAACATATTTATGAAATACTTCAAGGAACAAATACTGAAACATTTGATGAAAAGATAAAAAATTCTTGGATACATTCAGAACTTCATAAATCTAGAAATTTTGGCCCTATTTTTCATAAATATGGAGCTTTAATTGGTGCTGCATTTAATGCTATTGATCAATTTTTGTTTAGAGGCAATTTGCCATTTACATTAAATCATCCGACTCCAGATCATGCATGTCTTAAAAAAGCAGATGAAATGCCTAAAATTAATTATCCAAAACCAGATGGCATATTCTCATTTGATAAATTATCTTCTGTGTATCTATCAAATACTAATCATGAAGAAGATCAGCCATGTCATCTTCAGTTAAAAGATCCAACAATCCCTATAAGCATCAATTTACCTATGTATGACGAGCCTGCTCAAAGGTATTGTCCTGCAGGTGTTTATGAAGTAGTTCAGAAGAATAATGAAAGCAAGTTTGTAATAAATGCTCAGAACTGTGTACATTGCAAAACATGTGATATTAAAGATCCTTCTCAGAACATTAATTGGGTCAGTCCTGAAGGACCGGGTGGACCTAATTATCCAAATATGTGATGAGAAAATATACTTATATAGATAAATATTTCTTTGTACCAATAATTCCTCTTTTAATTTTAATCTCATGTGCAAGTGTTGAGACACAAGATTCTAATCTTGTTGTAACTGATGAATCTATCAAAGTTGATGAAAATCAATTATTTTTGGACTATCTCGATGATGATTGGGAAAAAAGCTTAAGTGACAATCCTTTGTTTGCATCATACACAGGTGATAAATCATCAAATGATAAGATTAATTCAAATAGCATTGATCAATTTATCAAAGATAAAGAATCCGATAAAAATTCACTATATTTACTCAAACAAATTGATCTATCAAAACTTTCAAAAGATAATCAATTAAATTACAAATTAAAAGAGTTTGGATTAAGGAATAGTATTAATGCTGCTGAATTTCCAACTTACTATCTTCGATTAAATCAACGTGGTGGAATACAGAGCTTTTACGAAACTGGTAATAGATTAGTCTATACAACTACTAAAGATTATTTCGATTGGTATAAAAGATTAGAACAATTTGTATCAAACATTAATAACTCTCTAGCTATAAGTAAAAAGGGTCTAGCGAGTGGGCACACTCAGCCAAGGCTTGTCACTAGAGGTGTAATTGCACAACTTGATGCAATAATTAATTCAGATATAAATTCAAATCCATACTTAAAAGTTTTCAAAGAAGCTGATGAATCAATAATTAATATCGAAGATAAAAATAAACTTATTGATGATGCTATTTTGTTGATTGAAAATGAGATTAATCCAGCTTACAAAAGATTACATGATTTTTTATTAAATGATTACCTTCCTAATTCAAGAGAAAGTATAGGTATAAAAGATATTCCAAATGGTAAAAAATATTATGAATATCTAGCAAGATACTATACAACTACAGACCTAACACCTAATGAAATACATAACATAGGATTAAGAGAAATTGAACGCATTCGCTCTGAGATGGAGCAAATTATTTCAGAAGTAGAGTGGGATGGAGATTTCTTGTCTTTCTTAAATTATCTAAGAACAAGCCCAAGATTTTATTATGATAATCCTAAAGACTTGTTTAATGCATATCTTATTATGTCAAAGACAATCGATCCTCTTTTACCAAAAATTTTTAAAGAGTTCCCGAGAGCTCCTTATGGGGTAATACCTATACCTGATGAAACCGCTCCTTTTACTACTACTGCTTACTACAATAGTCCTAGCCCGGGACGACCTGGTTATTTTTATGCAAATCTTTATAAACCAGAGTCTAGACCAAAATATGAAATTCCTGTTTTAACAGTTCACGAAGCAGTGCCAGGACATCATTTTCAAATTTCAATTGCTCAAGAACTTGAGAATGTGCCTAAATTTAGAAAATATCAGGGTATAACAGCCTTTGTTGAAGGCTGGGGTTTGTATAGTGAAGAACTTGGTGAATTTATGGGTATTTACGATGATCCCTACGATAAATTTGGCCAACTTACCTATGATATGTGGAGAGCAATAAGACTGGTTGTTGATACAGGAATGCATTACATGGATTGGACAAGAGATGATGCAATTAATTTATTCATAGAAAATTCAGCTAAATCTAAATTAGATATCGAAAATGAGGTGGACAGATATATAGCTTGGCCTGGTCAAGCGCTTGCTTACAAGATTGGTCAGTTAAAAATTCTTGAACTCAGAAATAAAGCTGAAAGAGTTCTTGGTGATAAGTACGATATAAAAGATTTTCATTACGAAGTTTTAAAAAGAGGATCTCTACCACTAGAATTATTAGAGTTTTATATTGATGAATGGATCAATGAGACTTTGAATTCTTAGATCTCCTGCACCTTTCACTACAATAAATTACATTATCCCAATCCTTGNTCCATTTCTTACGCCAAGAAAAAGGCTTGCCACATATAGGACAAATTTTTGATGGCAAATTATTTTTTTTATNCAATTTTTCCTATGATATGATTTTTGTTAAAACTTGATAAATATAAATTATTTTTATATTTAAAATTCATTTCTAAAGCAAAATCAACTAGCTTGTAGTATGTATTTCTGTTGATGAAACCTTCAATATTACTCCTTACATTTACCAATGGAATTAAGGCATCATCCATTTCAATTAAACGTGTTGTATGATCTTTGTCTAAATAAAAATCGTAATTAAGATTTGTAATAAATTTTATATTATCGTCAATTACTTCAAAATCTATTATTTTGTATGGAGCTATATCTACATTTACAACAATTTTTTCAACAGGCGTAACCAAATAATAATTTTCTTGTTCTTTTTTTAAAACGCTTGCAAATAAATTAATTAGCTTAGTATTTTTAATTTGTGAATTATCATAATACCAATTTCCTTCTCTATCTATTATAAATTCNGGTCCTATACAAAGATCCGGATTCCATTTGTCTACAGGAGGAAATCCTTTTTCATGACCTTTTAAACTATCAGTGATTTTAGAAATATTCATATAGAGATCTTACTAAAATAAGCAAACCTATTAAACATAATGTTAGTGACATAATGTAAGAGATGTAAATATTTGAATATATATTAAATGATTTGTTTGTCGAAATAGTAGTTAAATAACTNAATAACATAAACCATAGCGAGGATGTGATTGCAAAATATATTGGATAGATATAAAAATTAAAATTATTTAATCCTTCAATNAGCACTGCAAATAATGATATAAAAAATAAAAAAGCTTTTACATTAAATATATTAGTAATAAGTCCATTTAAAAGACTGTTTGCATTTTTTATAGATTCATTTTTAAAAACAGGTACTTCTGTTAGATCAGCTCTGAACATACTGATACCAAGATATAAAACATATATTCCCCCAATAAGACTTATTAAAAATTTATAAAGAACATTTGATAGAATAATNAAAGATANCCCATTTACAGCAAGTACGCAGTGGATATAAATTCCGATTCCAACTCCTAGGGAGGTTTTATAGCCCTCTTTTCTTCCATATAGAGAAACTTGACGTAAAACAACTGCAGTATCCGGGCCGGGACTTGTTAATGCAATTAAGTGTGCAAGAGCTGACCATATAAACATATTAAACTCTTATAACAATTGGTTCTATTTCAAGATTAATATTAAAAGTTTCTAGAACTTTACTCTGAATAAGATTTGCATATCTCAATACTTCATCTTGTTTAGNTTGAGATTTAGTTACTAGTATTAATGAATGTTTTTCATAAATTTCTACATTTTGAAATATTTCTATTTCTTCTTTAATAAGCTCAATTAACCTAGCTGATCCGACTTTTACATTTTTATTATTGTGAGACCATATTATAAGATCATCAATAGAAAAATATTTCTGACTTATAGAATCTTTTCTCACTATTGGATTTTTAAAAAAACTCCCAGCATTTGGTATTTTTTTTGGATTAGGTAATTTTTTATTTCTTATCTCACAAACTATCTCTGATAAAGAAGATAAAGATATGTCATTTTCATTTAAATTGTTGATTTTTAAATATTCCTGAATAGATTTATACTCCAGATTTAAAATTTGCATTGAATCTGATCTGAAATCTACTTTATAGATCATTAAACAATTATTTTTAAAAAAAGAATTNCGATAAGAAAACATACAATCCTCATTTAAAAACTCACAAAGTTCTCCAGTTTTAATATCAAAACAATATACCTTTAATATTAGATTAGATACTTCTTGACCATAAGCACCTATATTTTGAATTGGTGCTGCGCCTACACTTCCAGGAATTAATGATAAATTTTCAAAACCATAAATATTATTTTCAATAGTTTTACTGACTAGTTTATGCCAATTAACAGAAGAACCTGCTGATATATAATTTTTATGGAAGTCTATATCATTAAATAAAGGTTTTATTGAAATTCCATTAAAATAATCACAAGGTACAATATTTGTTCCTTCACCAAGAACAATAGTTGGTAATTTTTTCTCTTTTATAAATTTATATAATTCATCAAAATCATTTATTGATGTTACTTCAACATAAAATTTTGAAATAGATTTTATTTGCAGTGAGTTATTTATAGGAAAATCTTTATATATTCTCATCTTCTAAAAACTTTTTTGCTCTAATCAAATCTTCTTCAGTATCTATCCCGCCCTGAATAAATCCATCATATGGTGATACATAAATAGAATAACCATTTTCCATGAATCTTAATTGTTCAAGTTTTAAGTTAATTTCACCTTTGCTTGGTGGTAGTGCTACTAATTCATTTAATATTTTAAGAGAATATCCATAAATTCCTACATGTTTTCTCGGATTATTTATATGACCTGTTCTTATAAATTTCTTTGCATAATTAATTGAATCTGTCTCTACCAAAACTGAGTTAGGATCTATAATTTCATTGTTATCAGTTATTTTATTTGAGGCGGTTATGACATCACATTTGTTATCAAAATAATCATTAATTATTTGAGTAATTAATGTTGGTGGGATAAATGGCTCATCACCCTGGAGATTTATAATAAGAGTTTCTTTATTTAAGTCTAGACTATTAGCAGCTTCACATACTCTGTCTGTTCCAGAAATATGGTTCTTTGAAGTGGTTATTATATTAGTAGTAATTTTTTTTAGNTTGTCCTCAATTAGTTGTGAATCTGTTGCAACATATACAGTATCAGATGCAGTCGTAGCATTTTTATAAACTCGTTCTATTAGAGACATCCCTCCTAGATCTACAAGCGGTTTATTTTTTAATCTTGTAGACTCAAGCCTAGAAGGAATAAATATAATTGATTCATGAGCCATTGTTACGATAAAGCTTTGAGCTTAGTATCAAGTTTTTCAATAAATTTATTACTAACATCAGCATCTATTGTGAGATACCAAATTTTATTATTATCAAAATCTTTACATTTAGAGGCATCTTTTTCTGTCATTACTATTGGTAANTGATCAAGATAAAAAATATCACTTGATGAGAAATTATGATGATCTGGAAATGGATGTCTAATGCTGTCAAAACCTAGCCTATCTAATAGATCAAAAAATCTTCCAGGATTTCCTAATCCCGCCACAGCATGAATTTGGTTGTGCATTGGCCAATCCTCTACTGAATATGATTTTCCAGANTTTAGGTGAACAAATTTTGATGGGCTGATATTCATTAAAAACTCATCNTCATGAGTTGGGCCNCTATTNTTAACAATAAAATCTACTTTATCTAATCGTTTTTTTGATTCTCTTAATGGACCTGCTGGAAAAGTTAAATTATTACCAAATCTCCTCTTTCCATCAATTACTGCTATCTCGANATCTCTNCCCATATGATAATGTTGAAGACCGTCATCAGAAATAATTACGTCACAATCATGATTTCTAATAAGATTTTTCACTGCTCTGACTCTGTTTTTATCAATATAAAAAGGTAAGTTTAACTTTGNTAAAATCTGAGCCTCATCACCGGTTTCCTTGACAGAGGTTGACTCTGTTACTTGTAAAGTTTCCTTAAATTTTCCACCATAACCTCTGCTTACAATTCCTGGCTTATAGCCTTTTTGTAATAGTTCAAGAGCTATATATTTAACAAGTGGTGTTTTACCAGTTCCACCTATAGTTAAATTTCCTACAACTATAATAGGAATGTCTGATTTAAATGTTTCCTTTTTATTCTCAAGATATTTATTTCTTCTTCTAGTGGTTAAATAAGAAAATAGAAGTGAAAATGGATATAAAAGATAGAGCCATAAACTTTTCTTATACCAACTCTCAACTACATAACTGGTTGAATATTCATCTTCATATTCAGGCATATATAACTGCATGGACTGTTTCATAACTTTCTGTGTTACAGACGAATCTTCGAATTTATTTTTATAGAGTGAGTGATAAATAGATTTATTTTCAATTAATTCATCATGACTTCCTGTCTCAACTATATTACCGTTGTCTAAAACAATAATATTATTTGCATTCTCGATAGTTGATAGCCTATGTGCAATTACGATTGTAGTCCGATTATTTATTAATTTCTCTAGTGCTTCTTGCACAATTAATTCTGATTCGGTATCTAAAGATGAAGTTGCTTCATCTAAAATTATAATTGGAGAGTCTTTGTAAAAAGCTCTTGCAATTGCTAATCTTTGGCGCTGTCCTCCAGATAATAATACGCCATCATCTCCTATTTCAGATTCATATCCTTCAGGTAAGTTATTTATAAATTCTTCACAACCAGAGAGTTTTGCTGATTCTTTTAACTTATCAACATCAATTGAATTATCTCCATATGCTATGTTTTTCGCTATAGTATCATTAAATAAAGAAGGTGCTTGGTTAACAATAGATATTGAATTTCTTAAATGGTTNAGTGAGAATTCGGTTATTGGAATATCATCAATGAGTATTTCACCTGACGAATAGTTATAAAACCTTGGAATCAAATTTGCGATAGTCGATTTTCCTGATCCAGATTTTCCAACAATTGCTATTGTTTCATTTTTATTAATTGAAAAATTAATATCATTTAAGATTTTATTACCTGTGTCATATGAAAAATTAATATCCCTAAACTCTATTCTTCCTTCTATTTGAGATTCATTTATTCCAATATCATTTTCAATTTCTTCATCTANTTGATCGAATATCTCATTTGCAGCAGCTAAACCCTTTTGAACAACTATATTTATGTTTGATAGTTGCCTTATAGGTTTTGCCATTAATCCAGCAGCTGTAAAAAATGCTACAAATGTTTCTGCATCTAAAGAAATTCCAAGTTGTGATCCAAGAGCAAAATATGCAACTATAGATAAAGATATTGAAACTAAAACTTGAATTATTGGAGTCGCCATATTTCCAGTTGCTTCTAGTTTGAGGTTTTGGTTTTTATTTGAACTGTTCGCCTTTAAAAATCTTTTATTCTCATAATCTTGAGCATTAAAGCTTTTAATTTCAACATGTCCATCTACAGCCTCTGATGCAATATGAGTTACATCACCCATTGCTGTTTGAATTTTTTTAGCTAACTTTTTTAACCTCTTACCGGCAATATAAACAATTAAAGCAATTAATGGNGCTGTGCCTATTAATAAAAGTGTTAATTTAAAATTTAAGAATAANAGGTANCTGAATAAACCTATAAGAAGAAACCCCTCTCGAATGAGTGTCTTTACAGCATTAGATGCTGCCCCAGAAACTTGTGTTGTTGTAAAAGTAATTCTATTGATTAACTGACCTGATTGATTAGAATCAAAATATGATTTTGGCAAATCATGTAATTTTTGAAAAAGCTCAGATCTTAAATCATGAACAATTCCAAATCCTACTCTGGACATGAAATAGTTACCAATAAAGAAACCTAGTCCTCGACCAAGAGCAATCAAAATTAATGAAAGTGCTAAAAATGAGCTAAAATTTTCTTCCTCATCGTTAATGAATCCAATTATGCGCCTTATCCATTCAACGGCGGCGATATCTGCAGATGCAAAGCTTATAAACCCAATAACACTTATTAAAAATGACCATTTATATCTAAAGGTATATTCTAAAAGTCTTTTTATACTTCCCTTTTTCATTTTTCAATTGTTCTTATTTGAACTTCATTAAATCCATATTTATTTAATATATCCATAACAGTGATAACCCAGACATGAAGAGATTCGGATTCAGCACTAAGTATTATCAATCCCTCATTGTTATTTAAATTAAATATTGCTTGATCAATCTCATCAATATTAGCAATATCAAAAGATTCATCATTTATGTATATATTTCCGTTATTTACAATAACAATCTCATTTGATGATTGGACAGCTTTATATTGAAATGATTCAGTTTTAGGAAGTTCTAGTGATAAAAATTGTGAGTCGCCTACCTTAGAAGTAACTACAAAAAATATTACAAGCAAAAAAACGATATCAATTAAGGGAGTAATCTCTATTGAAAATGAAGATTTATTTTCACTTAAAAATTTCATTTGTTTATTACATCAATAAATTCAGATACTTCTTTTTGAAGATTAATTAATAAATAAGTAATTTTTTGTTCAAAATACTTATGAAGAACTAAGCCAGGAACAGCAATTAATAACCCAAAAGCCGTAGTTATTAGTGCTTGAGATATGCCAGATGCTAGCAAGTCTGGATTAGCTCCTGANGTTTCAGTCAAGCCTGTAAAAGCTGTAATCATTCCTACAACGGTTCCAAGAAGCCCCAACAATGGGCTGATAGTAGCAATTGTACCAAGCATAGTTAAATTTCTTTCAAGACTATATTTTACTTCAACGGCTTTTTCTTCAATTTTNGATTCAAGATTTTCTCTTTGAAGATCTTTATATTTTATACAGTTGATTAGCAAAAATCCCAATGATGATAAATTAGAGATTTCAATTGATTGCTTTTTAGTCATCATACTATTGCTTAGAAGGTTCATGATTTGATTCGATAAGCCTTTAGGATTTACTAACCTATTTTGCAAAAACCATGATCTTTCAATTGAAATAGTAATTATGAGAACACTACATGCTAATAATGGCCACATGAATGGTCCTCCAGCTATTATAATTTCATTCATTTAATTTAATTCACTAATTTTTAGATTTTCTTAAGTTATACACTCTATTAAAAGATTTTATGAATTCATTATCATGAGTAGCTGAAATTAAAGCAATACCATTCTCTTTTGACATCTCAAAAAGTAGATTCTGAATTATCTCACTNTTATATAAATCGAGATTGCCAGTTGGTTCATCTAAAAACAAAAACTTCGGACTATTAATTATTGCTCTTGCTATAGCGGCTCTTTGTTTTTCACCACCTGAGAGCTTCCATGGCAGATGATCTTTTCGATGAATGATATCAAGCTTTTTCAATAAATTAGTTGCGAAAGATTTTGTAATATTATTGAAATTATTATTTAAAATTAGTGGCATATGCACATTTTCTTCAATTGTTAAATCATCTAGTAAATGATGAAATTGATATACAAAACCATANTTAACAAGTCTNATATTGCTTAGTTCGTTATTTGATATTTCAAAAATTGAATTATCATTATATCTAACCTCACCAGACGTTGGTTTTTCTAGCCCAGCCATTATGTGCAGTAATGTCGATTTTCCAGCCCCAGATTTTCCAGTTATTGCAACTGTTTCATTTTCAGATATTGTTATATTGATATTTTCTAAAACATTAATTGAATCATTATTAACAAAAAANTTTTTAGTTAAATTTATACAGTTAATATTATTCATGTCTTAAAATCTCAACTGGATTTAATTTTGATGCTCTCACAGAAGGAATCAGTGATGATGACAAACTGATAACAAAAGATATTAAGCATATAAATAATATCTCTTTGTAATTAANATAGTAAGGAAAATAATTTATAAAATAAGCATCTAATAAACTTCTTCCCATAATATNTTCAATTAAATCGATAAAGTTATTTAAATTAAAAATAATTAAAAATCCTAGNAAGATTCCTNATAATATTCCTATCAAACTAACAATAATACCTTGAGCAAAAAATATAGAAATTATTTGTTTTCCACTAGCGCCAATAGTTAGCAATATCCCTATCTCTCTTTCTTTTGACTTTACTGTCATTATTACAGTAGACAAAACCAGAATAGAGGCAACTGTCACAATTAATGAAAGCATTAATGTAATTAGAAGTTTTTCAAATTTAATCGCCTCAAATAATGTTCCATGAGTTTTTTTCCATGATATATAAGAAAAGTTAGAATCATTCATGTTCATTAAGACAGTATTAGATATATTCTCAATATCAAATAAATTAACTGTTTTTAATCTAATAGATTGAGTATCATTTTCATTATATTTTTTTATTTTTTGCGCAGTTTTATGAGATACAAGAGTCATATATTGATCAATTTCTGTCTTTAATTCATATACTCCAACTACTTCTAAATTAACAGATCTTGGATATGATCCTATTATTGTTGTTTTAATATCAGTTGTAGTTATGTTGATAGTATCGCCAATGTANGCTCCAATATTTGCGGCAAGAATTGATCCGATAANTATGGAATTTTCTTTNTTGAGATTTGCTAAATCACCAACAAGCATATATTCAGGAAGTATTGACATCTTTTTTTCATTTTTAATATCAATTCCAATTATTGAAATCCCCTTACTTTCTAAAGAAGTTGATACAAGTCCTTGCATATTTATATATGGCGTTGCTTCAATAACTTTATTATTTTTATATTTAATATCTTCTATGATTTTTTTGTAATTTGATATTTTGTTATCTTTANTGATTACAGAATGCGGTAAAACACCAAGAATTCTATCTTCTAATTCTTTTTCAAAACCATTCATAACAGAAGTAACAACAATTAGGCTAGATATACCGATTGTTAGACCTAGAATAGCTAACACAGTTGTGAATGAAAAAATTGAGCCCCTATTAGATTTAAGGTATTTATAGCCTAATCTAAAGGATNTTGAATACACAATTTTATTTAAATAATTGTTTTAAAACTTTTTCAAAATTATTTTTATACGGAGGTCTTACAGCATCAAAAAATTTATCAAGCTTAAATCCAACATCTTTGTAATATGCTCTAGGATTTGAAAAGTTTTTGAACCCATCAAAAGATTTATATCTACCCATGCCAGAGGGACCAACTCCGCCAAATGATAAATCATTCTGCTGAATATGACTNATCACATTATTTACGGTTACACCTCCAGAAGATGTCTTATTTAAAATATTATCTTCTTCAGATTTATTATTCCCAAAATAATAAAGTCCTAGCGGTTTGTCTTTAGAGTTAACCAACTTTGTTGCTTCATTAATTTCTTCATATTCAACAATTGGCAGTAATGGACCAAATATTTCTTCCTGCATAATTTTCATATCATCGGTTGTATTTGTAACTAAAGTTGGAGGCATTTTATAAAACTCTTGCTGTGTAAAATCCTCATTTGAGGGATTAATTTGATCGACTTGTGCACCCTTTTCAATAGCATCATCTAAAAGATCTTGAAGTCTATCGTAATGCCTTTCGTTAATAATAGACGTATAGTCATTATTATCTTTAATTTTAGGGAAATATGAAGCAACAGCCTCTTTTGTTTCCTTTATGAATTCATCTTTTTTNTCTTTATGAACCACTACATAGTCTGGAGCAAGACATATTTGACCAGCATTTAATGTTTTACCAAACATCACTCTCTTNGCTGTAGTTTTTATATCTGCGTCTTTACCAATAATAACTGGAGATTTACCACCTAACTCCAAAGTGCAAGGAACAAGATTTTTTGATGCTGAATTCATGACGTGTTTTGCTACTGAGCCACCACCAGTATAAAGAAGATGATCAAAATGTAACTGACTAAATGCTTCTCCGACTTCTGGACCACCCAAGAATGTTGCAAATTCAGTTTGATCATAAAACTTGTCACAAAGATCCTTCATAAGTTGCGCTGTATTTGGAGTATGTTCACTTGGTTTATGCATTACTTGATTGCCTGCAGCAAAAATTGATACAAGAGGGAGAAAAGATAAATTTACCGGAAAATTCCATGGAGATATCATTCCAACCGTTCCAAGTGGCTCATATTTGATATATGATTTTGCGCCAAGTAATCCAAATGGAAAATTTGATGATTTCTTTTCAATTTTATTCCATTTTTTTACATTTTTAATTGCTAGATTTATCGCAGGAATTATTCCATAAACATCTGATAACATTGAAGTATCTTTTGATCTATTNCCAAAGTCTGTATTGATGGCATCTACAAGATCATAACGGTTATCCATAATTAAAGTTTTTAATCTTTCTAATCTATTAATACGAAGATCTATAGACGGTGAGCCGTTTTCAACAAAATAGTTTTTTTGTTCGCTTAATATGGTTTGCATAGATTCCAATGTATTCATTTTAATTACCTCTTTTAAGCTCTATCAGCTTTATCTTTATTATTTGCATTTCTTATTAATTTTCTCATATTTTCCCAATCATCATCAGATAATTTGTCTAATTGTGAAAAAGTTCCACCACCAGTTAAATATTGAGCACCATCAAGACCTATTGTTTGTCCAGTCAGATAGTCACATCCGTCTGCCATTAAGAATGTAGCAAGATTTTGTAATTCAATCATTTCACCGACTCTGCCTAANGGAACTGTGCTCATCATTCCATCATCGTTATCACTAGGATTTAATCTTTCCCAAGCACCTTTCGTTGGAAAAGGACCAGGAGCTATGCCATTGACCTTGATACCATATTTACCCCACTCTGCAGCCAATGACTGAGTCATTGCATTGATACCAGACTTAGACATTGCTGAAGGTACTACNTACGGCGANCCAGTCCAAACCCATGTTGTGAGAATATTTACAATTGAACCCTTGTGTTTCGCTTCAATCCATCTTTTCCCAACAGAATGTGTCATATAAAAGGTCCCATGAAAAACAATATTTGCAATAGCATCAAAACCTTTGTGTGAGAGGTCTTTTGTTGGCGATATAAAATTACCAGCTGCATTATTAACCAGACCATCTAATGGCGCTTTATCAAATATAGATTGAACATAGTCTTCTACATCTTTAGAAGCTCTAATATCAAGTGCTTGATAATTAACCTCAACATCAAATTTTTGTTGGATATCTTCAGCGGTTTCTTTTAAAACATTTTCACGTCTTCCACATATATATATAGAAGCACCATGCTCGGCAAAATGATTAGCCATTTCCTTTCCTAGACCTGTTCCGCCTCCGGTTATAAGGATTCTTTTATCTTTTAGTAAATCTTTTTTAAACATAAGCAATCTAATTAATTATGTCTATGATAGCATCTGTCCATAGATCTGAATAATTTAACGACTCAACATAATCCAAGGTCTCTCCCCCTGAATTAATGAATAGTTCAGTATATTCATCTCCTATTTCAATAATTGTCTCAAGGCAATCTGCTGTGAATGCTGGAGAGAAAACTAATATATTTTTATTTCCATCATTTGGCATTGATTCTAAAACCTCATNTGTAAACGGTGTAAGCCATTTGTTCGTCAATCTTGACTGAAATGTTACTAGNTATTTATCTGGTTTGATGTTTAATTTGTTTGCAAGTATCTTTGTTGTTTCGTAAGTAGTTGCTTTGTAACAAAATTTATTTTTTTCTGTTATTTTAGTTTCACAGTCATGGTCGCTACACATTGAATCCTGATAAACATTATCAACATGGCTATTTGGTATTCCATGATAGCTAAATATAATCTTGTCATAGGAATCAATATCAAATTTATTTGCTTTTTCAATCCATGCATCAATAAATTTATCATTATCATAGAATTGATTTATAAATTTAATTTTAGGAACAACCCATTTTTTAGATAAAATTCTTGAGATTTCCTCATAAACTGATCCTGTAGTCGCTGCTGCATAATGAGGAAATAATGGCAAAATTATTATTTCATCAGGATTTTGNTCTATTATTCTGTTTAAAGCATCCTCTATGGAAGGATTTTGATACCGCATAGCATAATCTACAAAATATTCTGGTAATCTTGCTTTTAATTTTTCTGTTAATTTCTTTGTGTTNTGGAGTAAAGGTGAGCCTGTCTCACTATCCCAAACTTGTTTATAAATTTTCATAGATGAAAATGATCTTATTGGACAAATTATAAAGTTGACTAATATAAATCTTAATATTGGATTAATATTTATAACTCTCCCATCCATCAAAAATTGGCGCAAGTATTTAAATACACTAAAGTAAGTNGGTTTATCTGGTGTACCTAGATTAACTATTAGTAAAGCTTTCTTCATAATTTGGTGATTTCCTTATTATAGGNTGCATTATTATAAATAATATCAATCCAATACATAAGATTGAACTGAAATAATACAAGTATGAAGGATTTAATGCGTAAATAGGCATAGCAATAAATGGAGTTGTCATATGACCAATTGGTATGACAGATCCAAGATATCCGGCTGCAGATCCTTGATTTTCAGGAGTTTGTGCTAAAGATAATGATGATGATAAGGCTGGTCTTGTCATTCCAAATCCAAATCCTAAAATTATAATAGACAAATAATATACAGCTATCGAAACGAAGAATGCCATTGTAAAGTACGAGAATACTAATAAAACAGTACCAAAAAGTAATAAATTGTAATTACTTACAGGAAAAGCATCGGTAAACATATACTGACTCACAATTGTCGATATTGATAACAAGGCAAATGTCATACTTATTAATGTGGGTAAATTATCAAAATTGCCAAAAAAATCAGTTATATAAAAACCAATAGATTGAAGTAAAGATGCTTGGCATAAACTCAGAATAGCTGCATATGCAAGAAATGGCCATATTGTTCTGGTATGCCAACTTATTTTTGATGAATCTGTGATAGTTGCTTTTGTATTTGTAAATGAAAGGTTTTGATATATTCCGGCAGCTGCAACAAATGATAAAAATGAAAAAACATAAAAAGGCGTTTCTTTTGTAATTAAAAATAAAAAACCCCCAACTATAGGTCCGGCTACTGTTCCTAATAAGAAACTTGATTCAAGTCTTGCAAATTTTACGGTTCTTTTTTTCTTAGATGTTGTGTCTGCTACATATGCAAATGATGCTGGTCTAGTTGCAGATCCAACAAGGCCGTTTATTAATCGTCCAAGAACTAGTGCTGGGAATAACAGAGATAAACTTAATATATTTTTTTCAGCTAAGAAAAGAGGTGTTATTAATGCAATCAAGGAGATCGAATATCCTACTAGGCCTAATATAGCAATATTTCTTCTACCGTATTTATCAC
>PBKI01000014.1 GCA_002721385.1 Gammaproteobacteria bacterium | reverse complement strand
TAATGCTCAAAAATGATGGAATTAGAAAGTGCATCAAACTTCAGGTATCAGTTGCTTCTCATTGCAAGCTCATGACAGATGCTGCAAATCAGTTTGAAAAGGTAGTAAATACAATTAGTTTAAAGCTTCCAACAATTGAGCTCATACATAATTTTAATGCATCATCATCTTTTGATATTGATGAATTAAAATCCAACTTAATTAAACAATTAACTAATCCAGTTCAATGGATTAAAACAATGCAATATTTAAAACGAAAGAATAGTATCATTATAGAATGTGGTCCCAATAAGGTATTAACTGGAATTGCAAAATCTAATGATTTAGAAAAAACAGTATCAACCTCAACAGATGATCACATTGAAACATTAAAAAGTTTATTATGATTAATAAGGTAGTATTTATTTCTGGAGCTTCTAGAGGGATAGGAGAAAGTCTAGCAAATTATTTTGCTGAAAAAGATTATTATGTTGTAGGAACCTCTAGAAATGATTTTAACTTTAAGAATAAAAGTAAAAATCTCTTTCCAATTAAGCTAGACATTACATGCAGAGAAAGTATTAAAATCTGCTTTAATAACCTTAAAGAAAAAAATCTTTTACCAACAATATTAATAAATAATGCAGGTATAACTTCAGATCAACTATTTTTAAGAATGAAAGATGACGAATGGGATGATGTTATATCTACAAACTTAACTGGTGTTTTTAATTTAACAAAAATTTTTATTAAAAATATGATTAAAAATAAAGGAGGTAGAATTATTAATATATCTTCTATTTCTGGATTAATGGGCAACCCCGGTCAAGTTAACTACTCATCATCTAAAGCAGCATTAAATGGTTTTACAAAATCATTAGCGAAAGAAATTGGTTCACGCAATATCACTGTTAATAATGTTGCACCTGGTTTTATTGACACTGATATGACCTCATATCTTCAAGAAGACGCAAAACAAGAAATCATTAATACAATACCTCTTCAAAGATTAGGTAACATAGATGATGTTTCAAAACTCGTATATTTTTTAGCATCAGACGAAGCAAGCTATATAACTGGCCAGACTATCTCAGTTGATGGTGGCTTATTGATGTATTAATTTATGTGCAACTTTGAACTATTACATGTAAAATGTGTCAAATCTCAATATAGGCATTGGAGAAATTATGAGTGTTGAAGACAGAGTAAAAAAAATTGTTTGCGATCAACTAGGTAAATCTATAAATGAAATTCAAGCTGACTCATCTTTTGTAGATGATCTTGGAGCAGACTCTTTAGATACTGTTGAGCTTGTTATGGCATTAGAGGAAGAATTTGATTTAGAAATTGCTGACGAAGATGCTGAAAAAATCTCAACTGTTAATGAAGCAGTTGATTACATTAATTTAAATTCTTAAGTTTAGGACTACTTTAATACCTTATTAAGGTTTAAACTTAATACATATTCTGATATGTATTTGTTTAAAAAAATCCTATTNGTTTTATCNACAGCTTTTTTTTGTTTGTATGCACCTTANNNAGCATACATAAATCACTCACCATCACAATCTAACATANTAGAAATTGATGNTGGTTCATCAATTNACAACGCTGTATCTAATTTTTCAAATCTTAATTTTATTAATAAAATTTATNTAAAATATTTTATTTATATTAATGATATTGAGTCTATTAAAGCTGGTGAATACTTNATCANTAATAAAAAAATGAAANATATATTATTTGATATGGTTAATGAAAATACTGTTACACATAAGTTTGTTATTAAAGAGGGTTCTAATATCTATCAGCTCAGTNAATNAATTAATAACTCTAAATTAATAAATGATTGTAAAAATTTTGAATGTCTTAATTCAGAATTTCCATTTATAGAAGGCACTCTNTATCCAGATACATATTTCTATAAAAAAGGTATGAAAGTATCTTCATTGCTTAAAAAAAGTCAAGATAGGCTGATAAAGTATCTCAATAGCCTAAATTTAAAAANTAAACTTAATAAACAAGAAGTACTTATTCTTGCNTCTATTATTGAAAAGGAAGCTGGNAATAATGAAGAAAAATTAAAAATAGCTGGAGTTTTTTTAAGAAGATTAAATGAAAAAATGCGTTTGCAGGCTGATCCAACAATAATTTATGGCTTATTNCCAAATTTTGATGGTGATATTAAAAGATCAAATATCATAGACAAAAAAAATAAGTACAATACATACATGATTAATGGTTTACCNCCAACTCCAATTGCAATATCTTCTATTTCCAGTATTAATGCTGCAGTTAATGGTCAGCCTGGTGAATTCTTATTTTTTGTTGCAAATTCAAATAATTCTCATTATTTTTCTAAGACATATAAAGAACATCAAAATAAAATAGAAGAATTAGGTCTTAACAAATGAAAATAATTAGNTTTGAAGGCATTGAGGGTGTTGGTAAGTCTACGCAAATAAACTTACTTAAAGAATATTTAGAGATAAAAAATAATAACGTTGAAGTTTTAAGAGAGCCAGGNTCAACAATTGCTGGAGAGGAGATTAGAAAGATTTTATTAAATAAATCACATGACCTATNTGATAAAACTGAATTATTATTAATGTTTGCTGCAAGATCAGAGCTGATTAATAATTACATAGTACAAAATAATTATGACTTNTTGCTGCTAGATAGATTTTATGATGCCTCNATAGCATATCAAGGTTATGGAAGAGGATTATCTCTTGATTTTATTGATTCCCTTATAAAATTTGTTGAATGTCCTGTTCCTGATTTAAGTATTCTCCTTGATATAAAAGTGGAAGAAGGTTTCAAGAGAAAAATGAATGATTCAAAAGATCGTATAGAACTGTCTGGAAATAAATTTTTTAATAATGTTAGAGATGGTTATCTAGTTAATGCAAAAAATAACTCAAATAGATTTAAAATTATTGATGCATCAAAAGATGTNAATGANATAAGGAATTCAATAATCAAGATAGTTAAGGAATTATGATTGAATTCAAATCTTTAGACTGGTTACAAGAAATTTACAAAAATATCAATTTTAATAATCTTCCTCATGGAATCATAATTAATGGNCCAAATGGTACTGGAAAAGAATTACTTGCAAGAGAAATATCTNCAAGGCTATTAATAAACAAAAACAAACAAACCATAGATACTGATTTATTTATTTCAAATAATCATCCAGATTTTTATTTATTAGATAAAGAAAAGATTCTTATAAATGATATATCAAGAAGGAAAGGAAAATGGGATGATGACAAGGGTTTTAAAGATGTAATTTCATTCTTNTCTTTAACGCCGTCTGTTTCTATAAATAAAGTAGTTCTGATTTTAAACGCTGATACTATGAATGGAGAAAGTCAGAACGCATTGCTTAAAACNCTTGAAGAACCTCCTAGAAATTCATTTTTAATTATGACCACAAAGAGATCTAAATCGTTATTCGATACTATTTATAGTAGATGTCAAANAATAAATATTCCTNCACCTAAGAGTGATGAATTGGATAAATGGTTAACAAAACAAGGAATAACAGAATATAAGTCTAATGACTTTCCAAGCTTCGAGACACCATTAAATATAATAAGTTTAATATCAAATAATAAACAAAATATATTCAAAGATTTTGTAAATATTNTTAATAATTTTTTAAAGGGTTTAAATGATCAAAATNACGTTATTAAAGATTTTGACAAAATTGATATTGATNTGATAACAAAGTTAAATTTTCTTNTCGAGTATCTAAAAATANTGATACGNTCAAAAATTTTAATGGAAAATTTGTCAGGTATTTATAAAGAGCTAAATAAAGCATCATTTAATAATTTAAAGATNTCAAATCTCATAAATGAAGTAAATGATCTAAGAGAAGATTTTTTTAAGGTACCACAGATTAATGAAACTCACGTTTTAAATTATTTTTTATCTGAGTTAAGAAATTCAATTAAGATATAGTTGTTCCACCGTCAACTACAATAGTTTGACCATTGATATAGTTNCCAGCATCTGANGCCAACATAACAGCAACACCTGCAATNTCATCTGGTTCACCGATTCTTTGCATGGGAGTTGTTGCNAGAACTGTTTTTAAGATTTCAGGATTTTCCCAAAGGGCCTTTGCAAAATCTGTTTTAATAAGCCCAGGTGCAATTGAGTTTGCTCTTATATTTTTACTACCAAATTCTGCTGCTATGTTTTTTACAATCATTACATCTGCTGCTTTACTAATATTGTAAGCTCCTANAATTGNGCTTCCTTTNATTGCAGCAATGCTTGAGATTATAATAATAGAACCATTTTTTCTTTCAATCATCTCAGGTAAAACTAGATTACAAAGTAATTGATTNGACTTGATATTATTATTCATAACTTTATCAAATTTTTCAGATGGCATATCTAACATTGAACCCATAAATGGATTCGTTGCAGCATTACAAACAAGAACATCAATTTTTTCTACTTTATTTTTTGTTTCGGTAACAAGTTGTTTTAATTGATNTTCATCACTTATATTAGCTGGAATTGCAAATGCTACATTTTGTCCTATAAGATTATTTATTTCGTTTGCTGTATCTATACATGCATCTTTNTTCCTGCTNGAAATTATNACTTGAGCACCATGTAATGCACATTGTTGAGCGATTGATTTGCCAATACCCCTTGAAGAACCAGTTATTAAAATACTTTTATTTTTAAGGTTAAATAATGACATATTTTTATTATAATTAATTAATGAGTAAAAAAGTTGAAATATATTCAAAATCTAATTGTTCTTATTGTGTAATGGCTATGAATTTTTTTAATTCAAAAGGAATTNAATATGTTGTGCATAATGCTGANGAACCANAAGTTTTTCAAGAGATGATCNAAAGAAATCCTACCGCCAGNACTGTCCCTCAGATATTTATAGATGATAATCTAATAGGCGGTTATACTGATTTGATAGAAAACTTTGAAGAATAATTTATGGAACAATTTAATAACTTTTTAATATTATTAGANAGTAATTTAAGTGGATCTTGGTGGTTTCCCGCACTTCTAATAGGTACGGGTATTTTTTTCACTATTTACCTGGGNTTCCCACAGTTTAAATATTTTAATAGTGCATTAAAAATAGTATCTGGTAAAAAGGCTGAATCAGANAATGATGGTGAAACTACTGGATTTCAGGCTCTTACTACTGCCATGTCAGGNGCNGTAGGTACTGGAAATATTGGAGGAGTTGCTTTAGCAATATGGACTGGTGGACCAGCTGCAATATTTTGGATGTGGATTACAGCCATTTTTGGCATGACTACAAAATATGTTGAGGTAACTTTGGGGCATAAATATAGAACGAAATTAGCTGATGGTTCAATATCTGGTGGGCCAATGTATTACATAGAGGACGGNTTGAAAGGAACCTTGTTTGGNCTAAATATTCCATCAAAGTCAATAGCTATTTTGTTTGCATTTTTAATGATGATTACNGCAATAGGATCAGGTAATATGCCTCAAATTAATAATATTGCTTTGGTAATGAGCACTGAGTTTTCAGTTCCTAAATTATTTACTGGATTATTTTTAGGNTCCTTNCTTTTTATCATTATTGTTGGNGGTATCAAAAGAATTGCTTCNGTAGCTAGTAAAATTATTCCAATTATGGGNCTTATTTATTTTGGTGGAGCATTAATAATTCTCTTTGAAAATTATCAAAATATTATTCCATCATTTAATGCGATTTTTGCTCAAGTCTTCACAGGTTCGGCTGCTATGGGTGGCTTTTTAGGAGCAAGTTTTGCAATGAGTCTTAAATATGGTGTTGCAAGAGGTCTTTATTCTAACGANGCTGGTCANGGNTCTTCTCCAATAGCNCATGCATCATCAAAAAATAAATCAATTGANCAAGGAGTTGTTTCTATTTTAGAACCATTTATAGATACTTTAGTTGTATGTAGTGTTACAGCTCTAGTTATTTTATCCTCAGGAGTTTGGACCGAAAAGTTTGAAACAAACTTTTCTAAAACTGACATGGTCATCTTGGAGGGAGTATATAGCGATGAAATTAATACTGATAATACTTTTGTCTATCCTGATCATATTGATGAGCTTACAAAATATGTACAAAATATAGATTCCAGTATTGATGAATTTAATGGAATAATTAATGTTCAAAGTGGGATAATTCTTAATGATAATTTAACAGTTATCCATTTAAGATCAATTGCTGAGGATATCTTAATAAAAAATGAGAATGATCTTTTGTATACAGGTCAAATCTCTATAAAAGATGGAAAATTGTCTCAGATTAATCCTGAGCCAGTATTTTTTGAAGGTAAATCATTGGTTAGCTCTGCTGAGTTGACTGCAAAAGCCTTTTCAAATGGAATACTTGGAGAATATGGAGGAAAGTTGGTTGCTATTGCATTACTGTTGTTTGCGTTCTCTACATCTATTACATGGTGCTATTACGGGGATAGATCAACTGCATATATCTTTGGTGAAAAAGCAGTTATTTGGTATAGATATTTTTATGTAATCTGCTTTGTTCTTGCTGCAGTAATTGATACAACAGTAGTTTGGAATATTGCTTATGTCGTAGTTGCTCTTGTATCAATACCTAATTTAATAGCAATGTTTGTTTTAAGAAAAGAAATGAAGCTTCTTTCAGATAATTTTGAAAGAATAAAGTAATTTTTTAAAACAAATGAAATCCTTAAAATTTATCTCTTTATTATTTATTTTTTCCTGTGGTGGCGGTGGAGCAAGTGATGCAACATCAAGCTCTGATTCTGGTAATTTAATTAATAATGGTATTTATTCCTATTCGCCACCTATTGGCACATCGACTGATAATTGTGTCGCAAGAAGTTCATCATCTAATTGGAGTGAAAATTTTAATGAAACAATATTAGACACATCAAAATGGTCCTTTGACGAAGGTTGTAACAATAATGGTGGTGGATGTAATGGAAATAATGAGTTACAAAATTACACGCGAAATGATAGCGATAATTTATTTATTGATAATGGGATGTTAAAAATTCAGCCAATTTATGAACAAAATATAGGCTCGGATAATATTCCTCAAGATTACACATCTGCAAAAATTATGACTAAAGATAAATTTGCCATTGGTTCAAATAGTAGGATCACTGTTTGCTTTAAATTACCAGAAGGAACAGGATTATGGCCAGCAATATGGATGTTACCTTATGATGGTTCTTTATGGCCAAGTGGAGGTGAGATAGATCTAATTGAAGCAAAAGGTAGATCCTATCCAGATCAGGGATCACCTACTCAAAATAATATAGTAAGTTCGGCTGTTCATTTTGGAACAGAATGGCCTGACCATAAATATATTGTAGGTGAATCATACTCATCAATTGAAAATACCTTTCAAGATTATTTCCATTCTATGACATTAATTTTTCAAGAAAATAAAATAGATTTTTATATTGATAACGCAACAAATCCTCATTTATCTATTAATCCCTCTATCTTTCCCCTTAATCAGTACAATTATCCTTTCAATAGAGATTATTATTTAATTCTTAATGTTGCAGTAGGTGGTAATTTTGATGCTGGTAGAATTGAATCCTCTGAAATATGCTCTGATTCAATGTGTTCTAATTTTTCAGACAACCCCGATAAAAAAAGATTACTGATTGATTGGATTGAATATGAGGTATTGAATTAGCTATTTTTGAAGCAGTGATATTAATTCCATGTGCGGTTTGTTAGGAAATTGATCAAATATTTCAATATTTATTAATTGATGCTTTTTTAATAGATTTATATCTCTGATGTATGTATTTGGATTACATGAAATATAAATAATGTTTTCAAATTTTGATATTAATTCAATTACTTCATTTGTAAGACCAGAACGAGGAGGGTCGACTAATATGTGACTAAAGTTATAACTACTTACTGTTTTACCACCCATTCTTTTGAAATATCTTCCATTAATAAATTGACTTACCTCTTGTGCAGATAATCTAACACTATCTATATTTGATAATTTATTTATATCTATTGCTTTATTTAAACATTTTATCGAACTTCTATTATTCTCAGTCGCTAAAATTTTTTTAAATAATTTAGACAACGGCAGTGTAAATGTTCCAACTCCACAATAGAGTTCCAATAGATCATTACCTTCATCCAACATATCTTTTATAGAATTGATCATGTTATCTAAAAGAAAAATATTTGGTTGATAAAAGCAGTTATCTGTTTGAAATGTTTGATATTGATCGTGGTCTATAAAATTTGACAGATATTCACTGTTTGTGAAATATTTAAAGTTTTTGGATCTTAGGATTATATTTATATTAATTCNATTTGATAATTTATTAATTTCGTCTATCAAGCTCTGATCTATNTTTTTGTGATAAATAAGTGTAACCATAAGTTCATTTTTATNATTTGATCTAAAATTAATTTGAAAAAGTTTACTTTTAAGTACTTTTGATTTATTAATTTCTTTCAATAACAAAGGCATAATCGTTTTTATACTTGAACATGCGTCATTGAAATATGTAATTTTGATCTTTNCATCATTCTTATGCATTATGTAAAAATCATTTTGATAACCAAATTCACATCTNNCTCTAAAAGATGATGCAGGACTTAGATTAATTTTGATGTCATTATCATAGATTTGTCTTATTTTTTCTTTCAAGTCCCTAAATTTATCAATCATATAGTAATAAAAATTTTTGTTATCAGGAGAACGATCCCAATAAAAACAATATTAAGAACAACAAATAAGATAATTATNTTTGANAANGATATATCCTTTAAATCATTTGAAAGATCATTTTTTTTTCTAATTCCAAAAAATGAACTTATAATTCTATATAACCACATATAAGCATGAATAAAATTATTAATATTACTAAATCAGCTGAAGAGTATCTTGCTAAACTCATTCAAGATAAGAACGAAACCGATCTATCAATAAGGATTTTTATTTCTGATCCTGGAACACCTAAAGCTGAAACATGTTTAGCTTATTGTAAACCAGATGAAGCAATGCCTGATGATTTAATAATAAACTTAGACTTAATTAATGTTCACATAGAAAAAAGAAGTATATCGTTCTTAAAAGATGCTGAAGTTAACTTNGATAATGANAACTTTGGCGGACAATTAACGATTAAAGCACCNAATGCAAGATTGCCAAATATATCACCTGATAGCCCAATAGAAGATAGAATAAACTATGTCATATACAATGAAATAAACCCAATGCTNGAATCTCATGGTGGTGATGTTAGCTTAATTGAATTTACAGAAGATGGAGAGGTTGTTCTTCAATTTGGTGGTGGCTGTCAGGGTTGCGGGATGGTTGACGTTACACTAAAAGATGGNATTGAAAAGACTTTAATTGAACAGATACCTGAAGTTAAATCAGTCAAAGATAAAACAGATCANTCAATAGATGAAAATGCNTATTACAAATGATCAACTTCACTNATTGAGATAATTACTCCAAAGTTAGGATGATCNAAAAAGTGTATTTCATTTTCAAAAAAACGTCTTTCTTCATCGATAAATAACTTCTTATTTTTTTTATCATTACTCTTTTCTTCGATATAAGTTTTTATATCCATGTGAAAAAATCTTTTTTTATAGAGTTTTAAATAGAGACGATATCCATTATCATTTTTAATTTCTATAAACTTACTTTTTTCATAATTTGGAATAGTTTGCAACCAAGAATTATGATCAATAAGCTCAATATTTTTTTTCTTTTCAATTTTAGATTTAAANTTAATCAAAGCAATAATATTATTATCTTCCCTTAANAAGATATTAGGTTTGTTTAAATCCGAATCATTTTCATCTGATAAGATTTTTTGAAAAAATTCAGATATATTTGAAAAGTTACTNTATGGAAATTCATCANTATCAAGAGTATTAAAAATAATGATATTATCTGATGGAACANTGAGTTCATCTCTAAATATCTCATCTGTACTATTATCAACATATTTAAATATTAGATATTCTATTTTGTATTCAGATATTTCAGATNTNACNANTAAATTGAAAGANAAAGTTAATATACATAAAGTGATTCTGTTAAGATATTTCATCTAATAGTACATTAACATTTTTTCTTCGAATTTCTGGATTTGACTCGTTTAATTTATACACAAATTTGTTGTCTTTGTTTATTTTATACTTATCTGGATTTTTAACTGTTAAATTAATTATATTCCTTACGACATTATTTTTAATATTATTAGAAATTAAAATATTCGTATTTTTAGCATTTGATTTTAAAGATAATATGCCTANTTTATNTAACCTTAATGCTATTTTTTTATTGTCAATTAAATTTTTTACTTCACCTGGCATGATTCCACATCTGTCAATTAGATTTTTTTCTATGTCTTGAAGACCATTTAAATTTTTTTCATTTTCAATTTTTCTATAAACTTTTAATCTTTCAATGGCTGAAGGTAGATATTCTGAATTTATATATGCAGAATCATAGAAATTGACCGTNATATCATCTCTTATTATTTTTTCATCTGTATTTTTGAGTGCAGTCTTAAGCATTGATAAGTATAAGCTCATGCCAACATTATCAANGTGACCGCTTTGTTTATCTCCNAGCATCTCACCACCACCCCTTAATTCAAGATCCTCTTGNGCAATTAAGAATCCTTCACCTAAATTTTTATGTTTAATAATTGAGTTAAGTCTATTCAATGATAATTTTGGAATCTCCATTGTTGGCACTAAAAAATAACAATATCCTTGTTTTTCAGATCTTCCAACTCTTCCTCTCAATTGATGGAGTTGAGCTAAACCAAAATTTTGAGCATTAATAATTATCATTGTATTAGCGTTAGGAATATCTAATCCCATTTCTACTATTGTTGTGCAAATTAACCCATCTATGTCACCATTATGAAAATCTGTCATTATTTGAAGGATTTCCTTTTTGTTCAATTTTCCATGTGCAATTCCAACTTTATACTCAGGCATAATTTTTTGAATTTCTTTTTTGAGTAATTCCATCTTTGATATATCATTTTGAACAATAAAACTTTGGCCATTTCTAAGCTTTTCTCTTGAAAGAGCCTCTTTCATCAATAAGCTGGTTTGTACTTTAAAAAAGGATTTTATGTTAATTCTATTTGGTGGTGGGGTTTGTAAGAAAGAAAAATCTTTTAGACCTGCATAAACCATATTCATTGTTCTTGGAATAGGTGTAGCTGATAAATAAAGAATATGAATATTTGATTGTTTATCCTTTATATAGTTTTTTTGTTTAATNCCAAATTTATGCTCTTCATCAATAATCAAGAGACCAGTATTATCAAAGTTAATATCATTATTAAAAATAATATGAGTTGTTATNAGAATATCTATTTGAGATTTATTAAATTCTTNAATTATTTCATTTTTTTTCTTATTAGATNTATGTCTATTTAGCTTTGAAATCTTAACAGGAACATTGATAAATCTTTTAATGAATGANTTGAAATGTTGTTCACANAATATAGTACTNGGCGTAANTATAATTACTTGTTTATTAGAAAATAATGAAACATATGAGGCTCTCATTGCAACTTCAGTTTTACCAAACCCAACATCACCACATAAAACTCTGTTCATTGGTTTTATCAACCCAAGATCTTTTTGAATTGAATTAAATGACTTTATTTGATCTGGAGTTTCTTTGTATGGAAAATATTTATTAAATTCATTCAAGGATTTAGAATCAATTTTGAGAGAAAATGAAGAAGCTTTTNGTCTTCTTGCTTCTATGTCTAGTATTTCAGCAGCATGATCAATTGATCTTTGTTTTGCTTTAGCTTTTTTTAAATTCCATTTAGCGGAAGAAAGAGAATCTAAAGTTAAATCAGAATCATTANTCTTCTTATGATAGCTGGCAATCNTATTAACATTTGATAATGGAACATAAAGATTTTCATTNTTTGCATAAATTATTTTAATNTATTCATTNTTTTTATNGTTTGCTTTGACTAACTCGAGTCCATCGAATATGCCTAGTCCATAATTCTCATGAATTACATAATCATTTTGTTTAAACGTTGATANATCATTATTTGAAAAGTTACTTTTGTCNTCATAAGAANTGCTTAAATATGANGATTCATCTGAATTTAGGAATTCTTTATGAAAAATATATAATTNTTTATCAGGTAAATATATTGGTCTAGTAATATCATTTATCATNATACTTATATCATTGTTTAATTCATCTAAATCCGTAATGACTTCAGTTTTTTTATTAATTGACCTTTGAATATCTTCTATCGAACTTGGAACATTAGTTAAAATTAAAACATTAGATTTGTTAAATTTATTATCATTTATTCTGTAAATTAAATCTTCAAAGTCAGAAATTTTTTGAGAATAATCTACTGTTTTAATCATAGAAAAATTATTTGTCATTTTTCTCACTATATTTTTTTCCAAAAATAAATCTTCAGGTCTTATAAGAGGCCTTCTTAAATCAACATTTTCATCTTTATATCGTTGTTTGATAAAATCATCATAATTTTCAATTTCTTTATTTAAATTAATTGTTGAGAGAAAATTAAATTCTCCAAATAGATCTATAAATCTTGACTTATCATCAAAGAAAAATGGAAAATAAATTTCAATTCCCTCATTAATTTTATTGTTTTTAATGTTTTGAAATATTTCACAATTTCTTTCGTCATATTCATCAAAATAATTTCTCCAATTATTAATAAAATTATCAATTCTTTTTCTATTTAAACAAAAGAGAGAACCAACAGAGAGCTCGAATGATTCTGTTGTTTTGATTGATAATTGATTGTCTTTATCAAAAAATCTTATTGATTCAATTTTGTCATCAAATATTTCTATTCTTAGAGGGTTGACATAAATTGGGGTAAAGACGTCAACAATACCACCTCGAACTGAATATTCATTTATTAAACTTACATTAACTTTTTTTTCATAATCTAATGACTTTAAAATATTCGTGAGCTCTGTTACAGATATTTGATCATATTTATTAAATTTCTTAAATGATTTGAAAAATTCATTAGATGGAAAGAATTCAAATAAATTTTTAAATGATGTTATTAAAATTAATTTGTTATCTCTAAATTCATTTATAATTTTGAATCTTTTTCTGGTCACTGCCTCAGGCACAGAAAAGTGGTCATAAGGAAGAATTTCGCTCTCAGGAAACATAATAATTTCAATATTTGAATCTAATAATATTAATTCATTTTTAAAATATTGAGATTCTGAATTATCTTTTGTAATCAAGCATAAAGATTCGTTTCCTACAATAAACTTCTGATAAACATGATGTGAAAAATTTTGACCGTTATTTTGTTTATTTTTAAGCATATTGTTGTGTATAATGAGCCCCTTATTCTATCAATCAAAAATTATTTTAAAAGAAAACTATGGATATAAACTTTACAAAAGATGATGTTGCTTTTAGGGATGAAGTCAGAGAGTGGTTAGCCAACGATTACCCCAAGCACGTAAAAGATAAAACTGATAATGGTATTGCTTTAACCAGGCAAGATATGGTTGATTACCATAAAGCTATATCCAAGAAGGGCTGGATGGGTTATAACTGGCCTGTTGAATATGGTGGAACAGGCTGGTCATCAACACAACTTTATATTTTTAATAAAGAGTTTGGTCTAGCTGGCTGTCCTCCATTACTAGCATTTGGCGTAAGCATGGTTGCTCCGGTTATATGGACATTCGGTAATGAAGAGCAAAAGCAAAAATATTTACCTGATATTTTAAATTTTGATACATGGTGGTGTCAGGGTTATTCTGAGCCTGGATCAGGATCTGATTTAGCATCTCTTAAAACAAAGGCAGTTCGTGATGGTGATCATTATATTGTTAATGGTGCAAAAACCTGGACTACGCTTGCACAGAACGCAGACTGGATATTTTGTCTAGTAAGAACAGACAATAGCGGAATAAAACAAGAAGGTATTTCTTTTCTTTTAATAGATATGAAAACCCCTGGTATTGAGGTAAAACCAATAATCACAATTGATGGTGAGCATGAAGTAAATTCAGTTTTTTTCAGTGACGTTAAAGTACCCGCTGAAAATCTTGTTGGTGAGGAAGGTAAAGGCTGGACTTATGCTAAATTCTTACTAGCACATGAGAGATTTGGTATTGCCGGAGTCGGTGCTTCTATGAGACAACTCAACAGATTAAAGAAAATAATAGCTAAGCTTGACAATTCTGAACTACAAAGAAAAGTTAATGAATTAGAAATTGGACTTTCAGCTATCGAAATAACAGAACTTAGACTTCTATCTGCTTTAGAAAATGGTGGTCATCCTGGTGCTGAATCATCTATATTAAAAATTAAAGGAACTGAAATGCAACAAAATTTATCAGAGCTATTTGTTGAAGCTGCTGGTGAATATGCCTTAATGTATCCTGGACCTCATGGATATGAGAGCAATGACAAACCAGCAGCTCCAGATTATGCTGCAGAAGGATTATCAGGATTTCTTAACTTAAGAAAAACTTCAATATATGGTGGAAGTAATGAGATACAAAAAAATATTTTATCTAAATTTGTTTTAGGTGTTTAAATATGAATCTTGACTACAACGAAGAACAAGTAATGCTTCGAGAGCAGATTCAAAAATTTTGTGAATCAGAATATGATTTCTATAAAAGAGAGGACATAGTCAAATCATCAGATGACTTTGATACTGCTGTATGGCAATTATTTGCTGATCAAGGATGGTTATCAATGCCTTTCTCTGAAGAATCTGGAGGTCTCGGTTTTGGCGCTATTGAACTAGCAATTTTATTTGAGGAATTTGGTAAAGCTTTAGTTATAGAACCATATCTTTCAACAGTAGTTCTTTCAGGCACTATGCTTGATAAATCAAATTATGCAAACAAAAATGATCTTATTTCAAAAATTTGCACCGGTGAAATGCATATTTCATTTGCATATGCTGAGGTAAACAAAACTTATGATTATTCATCTGTTAATACTACTTTAGACTCATCAAATATTCTAAATGGAACTAAAACACTTGTATTAAATGGTTCAAATGCTAAAAAGTTGATTGTTTCATGTTTAAAAGATAGTCAATTAGTTTTAGTCATACTTGATTCAGATATGAATGGAGTTTCTATGAATTCTTTCTCAACTGTTGATGGACAATCTTGCTCAGAAATCTCGTTCGAGAATGTTAAATTATCAGATGACGATATCATCGCCTCTGGTACCGAAGCCAATAAATTAATTAAAGATTCAATCAATCTTGCTACATTATGTGTGAGTGCTGAAGCTGTTGGTTTGATGGAAGCGTGTTATTTTAAAACTCTTGAATATACTAAAGGAAGAGAACAATTTGGACAGCCCATATCTAACTTTCAGGTCTTGCAACACAGAATGGTTGATATGTTTATAGAATCTGAGCTAGCTAAGTCATTATTAATTAAAGCTATGCTAGAGATAAATATCAAATCTGAAGATATGTATAAACATGTTTCAGCTTTAAAGTCATATGTAGGAAAATCTGGAAAAACTTCTGCGAAAGAGGCAGTTCAACTCCACGGTGGTATGGGAGTAAGCGAAGAATTAATGATAGGCCATTATTTAAAAAAGATGATTTCAATAGATGCATTATTTGGTAATTCAGATTTTCATTTAAGAAGAATTACATAAAATCATCATTTAGGTATTTATAAAAAACATTTATAATCTGAAAATGACTGATAACAGGGATATAAATTTTCAATCTACCAAAAGACAGAAAAGGATTCTTCCGAAAGATTCTTTTGGTGACTGGAAGTGGAGAGAAGCGCTGGCTGAATTAATGGTTCCATTAATAGGCTCCCTATATAGAAACGGTGTAAACATAATGATTTACGGAAAATCATTAGTTAATGAATCTCCAGTATCTATAATGAAAGCTCACAGATTTGCACGTCAAGTAGACAATAACGAGCTTAGTGAATTCGAAACCTATCCTATGATTCAATATATTAGCTCATTGTCACTTCATGACTGTGAAATTGATATTGGTGAGATAGCTTTAAAGTGTCCATTTTTTTCTGAAATAAAAGATGATGATTCTAAAATTCCTGATTTTCTAGATAACGAACTAAAAACTGTAATTGATATAGAAACTGTAAGACCGGATAAACCAAAACCAATTGTATTATATGGTTTTGGGAGAATTGGACGCTTAATGGCTCGTATGATGACGCAGACCACCGGTCCAGGAAATTACTTTAGAATAAAAGCAATTGTTATTAGAAAAGCTTCAGATGATGATATTTTTAAGAGAGCTAGTCTACTCTCTAGAGACTCAGTTCATGGTCCGTTTGATGGAACAGTTAGAGTTGACGAAGAAAATTCAGCTCTCATAGTGAATGGAAACCCAATAAAAATAATATATGCGTCCAGTCCTGAAGAAGTTAATTATGCAGATCATGACATTAATGAACCTTTGGTTATAGATAACACCGGAGTTTGGAGAACGGAAGATGATTTATCCAAACATTTAGCTTCTGGAGCAAGCAAAGTGATTCTAACAGCACCCGCAAAAGGTGATTTAAAAAATATTGTTTTTGGTATTAATGATAATATCCTAAGTAGTAGTGACAAAATAATTTCAGCTGCATCCTGTACAACAAATGCAATAGTTCCTGTATTGAAAGCAATAAATGACAAGTATTCTATTAATGGTGGTCATATAGAAACTATTCATGCTTATACAAATGATCAAAACTTAATTGATAATTTTCATAAAGGAGATAGAAGAGGCAGAGGTGCACCATTAAATATGGTCATAACAACGACTGGAGCTGTAAAAGCTGTTGCTAAAGCTCTTCCAGAACTGGATGGAAAATTAACAGGAAATGCTATAAGAGTTCCAACTCCAAATGTTAGTCTTGCTATTCTTTCACTTCAATTAAAACAAGAGGTGTCTGTTTTAGACGTAAATGAGTATTTAAAATCAGTTGCATTTCATTCAAAATATAGAGAAATCATAGGATACGTAAATTCCTCTGAGATAGTTTCAACAGACTTCTATTCAAGTTCTTTTGCTTCAGTTATAGACTCACATGCAACAATAGCTAGTGGTAAAAGTCTTACTTTATATTGTTGGTATGACAACGAATATGGTTATTCAAAACAAGTATTAGGCTTGGCCAAAAAAGTCGTAAATATCCAACTACCTAGATTACCTAAACCAATTGACTAAAACCATAGAAACAAAGGCTTTTTAGCCTTATAATTCTATTGTTTTTTAACTATTTCGAAGTAACTTTACATAGGCACACGAAGAGAAGTGATTAGAATTTCAAAAGGTCTTGATTTACCAATATCAGGATCGCCATCTTTACATATTAGTGATGAACCAAAGGTTTCATCTGTTGGATTGTTGTCTAATGATTTTATTGGCATGAAGCCAACAATGTTTTTCAAAGAGGGTGATTATGTAAAAACAGGTCAAAAAATATTTGATGATAAAAAAAATCCAAACGTAATCTTTACATCTCCGGGATCTGGTAATATCAAATCTATAAATCGAGGCGATAAAAGAAAATTTTTATCTATTGAAATTGATTTAGATAATAATGAGGATTATGTTGAATTTGAGATAAATAAACCATTAACGTCAATCCTAATCGAATCAGGGCTTTGGAATTCATTCAGGACAAGACCTTTTAATAGAACTCCAGCAACATCCGATGTACCTTATGCAATCTTTGTAAACTGTTGCGATACAAACCCTCTGTCAGTTGACCCTTATTTTATTATAGATCTTGATCAAGAAATGTTTGATATTGGTCTTGAAGCAATTACTAAAGAATATGACTGCAGTATTTATGTTTCATATCAAAATAATAATTTCAAGAAATCAAATACTAATGTAATTTATAACCAATTTAGTGGTCCTCATCCTGCTGGCCTTAGCAGCACACACATATCAAAGCTAAATCCTGTGAATTTAAAAAAAGTTGCATGGACTATAAATTATCAAGATATTATTTCTATAGGGCATCTCATTAAAAATAAAGTTTTAAGGACATCTAAGGTCATAAGTTTAGGTGGACCTTGTGTCTATGAACCTTCGCTAATAAGAAGTAGGATTGGCGGAAATCTAGACGAGATTACAGCTGGAAAAGTTGATCCAAAAGCACGAATAATATCAGGATCTATTTTGCATGGTCACCAATCTGAAGGAGTAATGAATTACCTGGGTTTCTATGATTCACAAATTTCTGCTATCCCTGATGAAGTAAATGAAATTTTTATGAACTGGTTGATGCCTGGATCAAATTTACATTCAAAGCTTAATGTTTTTATTTCTTCATTTATTAAACCAAAGGACTATATTTTTAACACTTCTATAGGTGGTGGTAATAGAGCTATTGTTCCAATTAGTTCTTATGAAGAAATAATACCTATGGATATTTTAGTAACGCAACTACTCAAATCTCTGGTTGTTTCTGATACAGAAATGGCGATAGATCTTGGAATGTTAGAGCTGGCACCAGAAGATCTAGCATTATGTTCATATGTTTGTCCTAGTAAATATGATTACTCGTCAATATTAATGGATAATTTAAATAAAATTTTTACCGAGTTATGAAAGCTTTAAGAAATTATTTGAATAATGTTAAGCCAAATTTCGTTGGTGAAGGCAGATATACAAATTGGTTTCCTTTATTTGATGCAATCGAAAATCTTCTCTTTTCATATGGAAAGAAAACTAAAAACCCTATTCATGTTAGAGATGCTGTAGACATTCAAAAAGTAATGGTGACTGTATGGCTTGCAACATTTCCTGCCATGTTTTTTGGTATGTATAACCTAGGAGCAAACTCTTTAGAATATCTCGAGTCAATAGGTCAACAGAATACGGGTGATTGGCATCATTATTTCGTAAGTATTGTTGGATATGATTCATCAAGTTTTATTTCAAAACTATGGTTTGGCGCCTGTTATTTTTTACCAATATATTTTGTTGTTTTTACAGTAGGTATAGCCTGGGAAGCTTTATTTGCAATTGTAAGAAAACATGAAATAAATGAAGGTGCATTTGTATCAACTGTATTGTTTTCTCTGAGCTGTCCTCCAGATATTCCTTTATGGCAAGCAGCAATGGGTATTTCTTTTGGCTTGGTTATTGGTAAAGAGATATTTGGTGGTACTGGAAAAAACTTTTTAAATCCAGCTTTAACAGGAAGAGCATTTCTGTATTTCGCATATCCAGCTCAAATATCTGGTGATAAGGTTTGGATAGCTGGATTGTCTGATTATAATATTGTTCCAGAAGGCTACAGCGGAGCTACAGCTCTTGGAATGGCAGCTGAAAATGGTATGGCTGGTATTACAAGTTCATATACATGGATGGATGCTTTTCTTGGAAATATACCAGGTTCTGTTGGCGAAACGTCTATAATTGCTATATTGATAGGCTTAACGATATTGTTAGTTACAAAAGTTGCGTCATATAGAATCATTTTAGGAACACTCGTCGGAATGATTTTGATGTCATCTTTATTAAATATAATTGGTTCTGAAACAAATGAGATGTTTTATATTCCATGGTATTGGCATGCAGTAATTGGTAGTTTTGCTTTTGGACTTGTATTCATGGCAACAGAGCCTGTTTCTGGTTCTGGTACCAATACTGGTAGATGGATATATGGTTTTATAATAGGGGTAACAGTGATATTAATACGTGTCATTAATCCAGCATTTCCTGAAGGAATGATGCTTGCAATACTTTTTGCTAATTTAATGGCTCCTGTTATTGATCATATGGTTGTTATGTCTAATATTAATAGAAGAAAGGCTTTATTAAATGAATGATTCTATTTTAAAAACTATTGCAGTAGCATTTTCAGTTTGTTTAATCTGCTCTTTGGTCGTATCTTCTTCTGCAGTTAGCCTTAGAGATCTTCAAAAGGAAAATAAACTAAATGATAGAAGGCTTAAAGTTCTACAAGTTGCCGACATCTATGACCCTTCAATATCAATTTCTGAACAATTTTCCAAACTTGAGTCTAAATACATAGATTTTGATTCGGGAAGAATTTTTAATGAATATAAAGACTTTAATATTGATGAATACGATCAAATTGTTGTAACTAAAGATTCTAATTTATCCAGCTCTGTTCCTGCATCAGAAGATATAGCGATAATTAAAAATAGAGAAAATGTAGGAAAAATATATATTTTAAGAAATGACATAAATAAAATTCAAAAACTTATCTTACCTATTAGGGGTTATGGTTTATGGGGAACGCTTTATGGTTTCATAGCAGTTGAAAATGACTTTAATACGATATCGGGAATTGAATTTTATGAACATAAAGAAACGCCAGGTTTAGGTGCTGAAGTAGATAATCCTAAATGGAAATCTTCGTGGAAAGGAAAAAAAATATATAACAATGATCAAGTAGCTTTAGAAGTTATAAAAGGTAAAGTAGAACTAAGTGATTCTGATAGCATGTATAAGATAGATGGTTTATCTGGAGCAACATTAACAAGTAGGGGTGTTACAAATATGGTTGCTTATTGGTTTAGCGATTCTGGTTACGCTAATTTATTTAGAGAGCTTGATTATGAGTCTTAAACAATATCAAGAGGTAATAATTAACCCTCTCATAAAAGAAAATCCAATCACACTTCAGATTTTAGGAATATGTTCAGCCTTAGCTGTTACAAATAATCTTTCAGTTACAATGGTTATGTGTGTAGCCGTTACAAGCGTAGTATCTTTTTCAAACCTTTTCATATCATTAATAAGGAACTATATTCCTTCAAGTATAAGAATTATTGTACAAATGACTATTATTGCATCACTTGTTATTGTTGTTGACGAGTTATTGAAAGCCTATGATTATGAAACAAGTAAAAAATTATCAGTTTTTGTAGGTTTGATAATTACTAATTGTATTGTTATGGGGAGAGCTGAAGCTTTTGCAATGAAACAAAAACCTTTAGTAAGTTTTTTTGATGGATTAGGAAATGGAATAGGTTATAGCATTATTTTAATTGGGGTAGCTTTCATAAGAGAATTATTTGGAGCGGGGACATTATTTGGTTATGAGATTTTACCTTTGGTTTCTAATGGGGGTTGGTATATGGGTAACAATTTACTATTACTTCCGCCAAGCTCATTTATAATAATCGGATTATTTATCTGGTTGATAAGGTCTTTACAGAAAGATCAAATTGAAGAAGATGATTTCGTTGTCACAAAACACTCAACAACACCTGATTTATCAAAGAGAGAAATAAATGTTTGAACACTATTTAAGCATATTTATTACTACAGTATTTATTGAAAATATTGCATTGTCTTTGTTTCTTGGAATGTGTACCTTTATAGCTATATCTAAAAAAATTGATGCAGCTTTTGGTCTTGGAATTGCTGTAATAGTTGTATGCATGTTAACAGTTCCTCTCAATAATCTTATTTACAATTTCATTTTAAGAGAAGACGCACTTACGTGGCTCGGTATAGAGGGTACTAATTTAGAATTTGTTGAACTCATCAGTTATATAGGAGTTATAGCTGCCTCTGTACAAATTCTAGAAATGTTTTTGGATAAATATGTTCCGGCTCTGTATAATGCACTAGGTCAATTTCTACCTCTCATCACAGTAAATTGTGCAATTTTAGGTGCTTCATTATTTATGGTTGAAAAAGATCTATTATTTATGGAAAGTATTGTCTACGGATTTGGTGCTGGATTTGGCTGGGCTTTAGCCATAGTTGTGCTTGCAGGAATAAGAGAAAAATTAAAATATTCAGATATTCCAGAGGGTTTAAAAGGACTTGGTACTACTTTTATAATTGTAGGTTTAATGAGTTTTGGGTTTATGTCATTTGGAGGTATATCATTATAAAATGAGTATAGATTTAATATTAGGTGTAATTTCTTTTAGTGGAATAATACTACTGTTAGTAGTGATAATTGTGCTTGCAAGATCTCAATTAGTTTCAACAGGTAGTGTGTCTATTGAAATAAACGGCGATGCCGATAATCCAATTGTAGTTCCAGCAGGATCTAAACTTTTGACAACACTTGCAGATAACAATATCTTTTTAGCTTCCGCATGCGGTGGTGGTGGAACATGCAGTCAATGTAAATGTCAGGTATTTGAAGGTGGTGGATCCATTCTTGCAGCTGAAGAATCTCATTTTAATTCAACTCAAAAAAAAGATGGATGGAGACTTTCTTGCCAGGTTCCAGTTAAAAATGATTTAAAAATTAAAGTTCCTGAGGATGTGTTTGGAGTGAAAGAATGGGAATGTGAGGTTTTATCAAACGATAATGTTGCAACTTTTATCAAAGAACTAGTTTTAAAACTTCCAGAAGGAGAGAATGTTGATTTTAGGGCAGGTGGCTATGTTCAATTAGAAGCTCCTGCATACCAAGTAGATTATAAAGATTTTGATATTTCAGAGGAATATCATGAAGATTGGGATAGATTTAAGATTTGGGATAACAAATCAATAACAAAAGAACCTGTTATAAGAGCATATTCAATGGCTAACTATCCGGAAGAAAAAGGCGTTATAAAATTTAATATCAGAATTGCATCACCACCACCAGGTCAAGACGTACCACCTGGTTTAATGTCATCGTGGACTTTCAATCTTAAGCCTGGCGATAAAGTAAAAGTTTTTGGTCCGTTTGGAGAATTTTTTGCAAAGGAAACAGAGGCAGAAATGGTTTTTGTTGGAGGCGGTGCAGGAATGGCCCCAATGAGATCGCACATCTTTGACCAACTTTTAAGAATTAATTCTAAAAGAAAAATTACCTTTTGGTATGGAGCAAGAAGCTTAAAAGAAATGTTCTACGTAGATGAATTTAATCAACTTGCTGAAAAATATGATAATTTTAATTGGCATGTTGCTTTGTCAGATCCAATACCTGAAGATAATTGGGATGGCGATACTGGATTTATTCATAATGTTCTATATGAAAATTATCTAAAGTCCCATGATGCACCAGAAGATTGTGAATACTACATGTGCGGTCCACCAATGATGAATAAAGCAGTCATAGATATGCTACTTAAGTTAGGAGTTGAGCCTGAAAATATTGCTTTAGATGATTTTGGTGGCTAATAAATTTTATTGTGACACGTAATCTTTTCTCAAAACTAATAGCTCTTATCTCTGGTATTGCTCTAGTTATAGTTGCATATAATCACAATAATCAAACGTTATACATAATTGACGGAAATGCTTATGGAACAACATGGTCAGTTACATCTACTTCATATATTGGAGATCACCATAAAAACAACATCATCTCAATAATAAATGACATAGATTATGTTGCATCAAATTATAAAGCTGACTCAGAAATTTCATTAATAAATCAAGATAATAAGACGGAATATAAGATATCAGTTGATCTATTTAATATATTACAGGTTGCTAAAACGGTAGAAAATAATTCAGATGGTTTTTATAACATTATGATGGCAAGAAAATCTGGAGAGTTAGGATTTTCACCAAATTTTGGCAGTACAGATATACAAAAATTTGTTTCATCTTATAGACTCAATGATGATTCGTTTATTCTATATAAAGATTCATCTAATTGGTTTGACTTATCATCGGTTGCAAAAGGATATGCAGTTCAAAAAATACATGAATATTTAATAATCAATAAGCTAACCAATCATCTGATTGATATTGGAGGAGAAATTATTATTAATGGAACTAATAACAATGATGCTTGGAAAGTAGGAATCCAAGATCCATCATCGTTGATAAACAAATCGATAAAAATATTATCAAATAAAAATTCAAGTTTTCTTGCCATTGCTACATCTGGAGAGTATCGAAATTTTAAATTTGATAGTTTTGGTAAAAAAATTTCACATTCTATTAATCCAAATACACTTCAATCAATTAATAATGAAATTCATTCTGTAACTGTTCTACATGATAACTCAGCCGCATATGCAGATGCATATGCAACCTTATTCAATGTTATGGGTTTTGAAAAAGCTTTCGATAAAGCTTCAAATCTTGATATAGCAGTTATGTTTATACTTGATGATGGAAAAATGATTTTTTCTAAAAAATGGTATGATTTGCAATTATGAATGAATTTATTTTAGGTTTTATAGTAATTTCAATAGCATTTTTCGGTTTAGCAATTGGTTTAATTTTAAGAAATCAACCAATAAAAGGCTCATGTGGTGGTATTGCTAACCTCAATGATGGCTCAACTTGTGAGATCTGTGGAAGATCTGATACATCAAACTGCAATTAATATAACATAATGATTAATGGCACTTTTCAGCCACAATTTCAAAAAATATATGATATTTTTTCAGATTCAATTGAGTCAGGTTATGAATTAGGAGGAGGAATTTCTATTGATTACAATGGAAAAAACGTTGTTAATTTATGGGGGGGTCATACAAATGAAAAAAAAAGATCAAAAATGGACCGATGAGACTATTGTTAATGTTTGGTCAGTCACAAAAGCTGTTACAGGTATCTGTATAGTAAAGTTAATTAGTGATTGTAAGTTAGATGTAAATAATCTTGTTACAGATTATTGGCCTGAGTACGGTAACAACGGAAAAGAAAACACAACTGTTATAGATTTATTAACACATAGAGCTGGTATGTTTGGTTTTCAAAATGATTATCCAAAAACAAGTTGGAATGACTGGAACGCTTATGTAAAAGCTCTTGAAGAGCAAAAACCATTTAGATCGCCTGGCTCATCTCAGGGCTATCATGCAGTTACTTTTGCATGGCTAATTGGAGAATTAATAAGAAAAATAGATGGCAGAACAGTAGGTGATTATTTTAAAGAGGAATTCTCTGTGCCTTTGAATCTTGATTTTCATATAGGTCTTGATGAAACTGATCTTAATAGATGTGCAGATATTACCTACAAGAGATTAGATAATCTCAAACCTCCATTTGATTTCATAAAATATATTCCAAGTTTTTTACTTAATAATGATCTTAAAAATTATAAAGAAACTGTAATATCCAAAGATTTCTTGAAGGCTTTTAATTCTGACCATTTCGATAAAAATGATCCTAATTCAGTTGACTGGAGAACTGCAGAAGTTCCGTCAGCAAATGGACATGGAACAGCTAATAGTCTGTCTAAATTATTTGGTATTTTGTCGAATGAATGTGAAGCAAACAACATTAAATTAATAAATAAACAAATACTAATAGATGCATCTAAAATACATTCCAAAGGACCTGATACCGTTCTATTTGGATCAAAATTAAATTTTGGTTATTGTTTCATGGTTGAACAGTCATTTAATGAGAGATTAAATTTTGCTCCAATATTTAAACCTGAAACCTTTGGACATGCAGGGATAGGGGGTTCGGTAGCTTTTGGTGATCTTAAGAATAAAATTGGATACGCATTTATATGTAATAGACAACAAAAAACGTCAAATTTGTATAAAACATCTAACTTAATAACTAAAGCTTTATATAAGTTATTAGACTAGAACTGATTCATTGTATTATCTTCACCTGCAGCCTTTAAAGCTGCATCTCCAGCAAAATATTCCTTATGATCGTCACCCATATCAGAACCTGACATATTTTGGTGTTTTACACATGCAATTCCCTCACGTATCTCTTTTCTTTGAACATTTGCAACATAACCAAGCATTCCTTCAGATCCAAAGTATTCTTTAGCTAAATTATCCGTAGACAAAGCCGCTGTGTGATATGTAGGAAGTGTTATTAAATGATGAAAAATTCCAGCTTCTTTTGATGCATCTGCCTGGAATGTTCTTATTTTTTCGTCAGCAACTTTTGCTAATTCAGTTGAGTCATACTCTTCATTCATTAGATCATCTCTAACATAATTTGTAACATCTTCTCCAGACTCGTTCATTAAATCATAAACTTGTTGCCTAAAATTAAGAGTCCAATTAAATGATGGACTGTTGTTATATACCAATTTAGCATTTGGAATAGTCTTTTTGATTTCGTTCATCATTGCTGCTATTTGTCCTATATGAGGCTTTTCAGTTTCAATCCATATCAAATCTGCACCATTTTGAAGACTTGTAATAGAGTCTAGTATACATCGAGCTTCACCTGTTCCTTGTCTGAACTGATATAAATTTGATGATAGTCTTTTTGGTCTTACAATCTTACCATTTTGACTAATCATAACATCGCCATGTTGCATATTATCATCTGTTATTTCATCGACATCTAAAAAAGAATTATATTGATCGCCAAGATCACCTTCCTCATTAGTTATAGCAATTTGTTTCGTTAAACCAGCTCCAAGTGAGTCTGTTCTTGCTACGATAATTCCATCATCAACGCCTAATTCTAAAAATGCATATCTAACTGCGTTAATTTTTGCTAAAAAATCTGCGTGTGGAACTGTTACTTTTCCATCTTGATGTCCACATTGTTTTTCATCTGAGACTTGATTCTCTATTTGTATTGCACAAGCTCCAGCTTCTATCATTTGTTTTGCCATCAAATATGTTGCTTCTTCATTACCAAAACCAGCATCTATATCTGCAATAATTGGAACTATATGTGTTTCAAAATTATCAATCATATTAATTATATTTTGTTTTTCGTTTTCATCTGCTGAATCTAACTGCCTAAATAAGCCACCTAACTCTCTAGCATCAGCCTGTTTTAAGAATGTATAAAGTTCATTGATTAAGCTAGCAACAGAAGTTTTTTCATGCATTGATTGGTCAGGTAAAGGACCAAATTCTGATCTTAAAGCGGCAATCATCCACCCTGATAAATATAAATACTTTTTATTGTTAGTTTTAAAATGTTTTTTGATTGATATTAATTTTTGTTGTCCTATAAAACCATGCCAACATCCTAGAGATTGAGTATATAAAGATGGATCTTTATCATATTCATCCATATCCTTCCGCATTATTGAAGCAGTATATTTAGCAATATCTATTCCTGTTTTGAACTGATTTTGCAGTCGCATTCTTGCGACATATTCTGGATTTATAGACTTCCAATTTTTTGAATCCATTTCTGGAATGCTAGAAGCAGTTTCTATATTTTTATTTAATTTTGACATTATTTACCCCTGTTATGTAGTGAAGTAAATATGATATTTAAAATTATGTCAATATGTCTAAAAATGCAATTAAAACGTAATTTTTTGTGTAGTTAAACTACAAAATCATGTATTTTTTATAGTTTTTTCGCTAAACCGATGTAGTTCTGAGGACTAAGATTTAATAACTTTTGTTTGCTTGGTTTGGATATATTTAAACTAGATATAAAATCTTTGTAAATTTTTTCATTGAGATTATTACCTCTTGAAAAGCTTTTAAGCTGCTCATATGCATCATCTATACCTTCAAATCTCATTATTGTTTGAACTGCTTCCGTTAGAACCTCCCAATTATTGTCAAGTTCAGCTGATATTGTTTGTCTGTTGGGTGTTAATTTTTTTAATCCTTTGACTAATGAGCCCATAGCTAGACAAGAATAACCATAAGAAGACCCAATATTTCTGAGTACTGTACTGTCAGAGAGGTCTCTTTGCAGTCTTGATTTTGTTAATTTATCAGAAAAGTGATTATTTAGGGCATTGGATATTCCCAAATTACCTTCAGCATTTTCAAAATCAATTGGATTTACTTTGTGTGGCATAGTTGAGGAGCCGACTTCATTTTTAACAAGTTTTAATTTAAAGATGTCATTAGAAATGTAGATCCACATATCCTGTGATAAATCCAATAAGATATTATTTAATCTAGATATTGAATTTAATGTTTCAGATATCCAATCATGTGGCTCAATCTGAGTAGTAAGGGAATTTTGATCTATATTATGAGATTTGATAAATTTTTTAGTAGTATTTGGCCAATTGATCGATTTTACGGCAATATCAAATGTATGATAATTGCCAGTTGCTCCACTAAATTTAGCCATTGGCTTGATTTTTTTAAGTATATTAATCTCTCTATCAAGCCGTGATAAATAAACTTTTAATTCTTTTCCAATTGTGCTGGGTGAGGCTGGTTGACCATGTGTTTTTGAGAGGAAAGTTATGTTTTTCCATGTATTTGCAAGTTTTGATATAGTTTTTTTACATTTAATTGCTTTATCTATNTGAATTAAGGTTCCATTTTTTATCATCAATGCATATGACAATGAGTTAANATCCTCACTAGTTAGCCCAAAATGAATTAAATGAATATATTTTTTCAAGATATTGTCTTTATTAAAAAAATCTCTTATAAAATATTCAACAGCCTTTACNTCATGATTTGTTATTTCTTCAATTTTTTTAATCTTTTTTACATCTTTATCTGAAAAATCNTNCTTAAACTTATTTAATTTATTTANTGATATTTTTGAAAGAGAGCCAAAGTATTTAGAATGATTTCNACAAAGAAAAATTAGCCAGTCTATTTCTATAACGAATCTTGTCTTAATNAGAGCATNCTCTGAGAAGACTTCCCTGAGTTCTGAAATNTTATTTTGATACCTGTTATCTAGTGGAGAGATGTTGTTGTGATTATAATCCATACTTTATNTTATCATTTTTAAAACGTCTCAGTTATTATCCCACCACCTAAACATATATTTTTTTCATAAAAAACTGCAGATTGCCCTGGAGAAACCCCGCGTATTTTTTTAGCAAATACAATATGAAAGGCATTTCCTCTTTTTTTAATTATGCATTCAACAGGGGTATGTTGNTGTCTTACTTGAAGCATACATCTTTTGGGATATTGAAGTTTGAGATTATTTATCAAAGACATTTTATTAACAATCAATCCATTGCTGAATAACAATTTATTTTCTAGNCCCTGACATACATANACTTCATTTTTGTTGATNTCTTTATCAAAAACATACCAAGGAAGATCTTCTCTACCTTTTACACCACCTATTTTTAGTCCTTGTCTTTGACCTTTTGTATAAAGTGTAGCTCCATCATGTTTACCAATTCTGTTACCAAACTCATCAATGATTTCACCTTTTTTAAGATCAATAAATCTTCCAAGGAAATCTTTAAGATTTCTTTCTCCAACAAAACATATGCCCACAGAATCTTTTTTATTAGAGTTATCAAGTCCAATATTTTTAGCAATTTCTCTTACTTCATTCTTGTAAAGATTGCTTAAAGGAAATATACATTTTTCAAATTCTTTTGCATTAACTTCATGTAAAAAATATGTTTGATCTTTATCCAGATCTTTAGCCCTGCATAGCATTATTTCATCATCGATTTTCTGTAGCGCAGCATAATGACCAGTAGCAATGAAATCAGCACCAATTGATAATGCATAATTTAGAAATGATTTAAATTTAATTTCTCTATTACACAATATATCTGGATTAGGTGTTCTTCCTTGTTGGTGCTCATTTAAAAATTCTTTAAATACATTGTCCCAATATTGATCAGAAAAATTTGCTTTATGAAGAGGTATATTCAGANAATCACATACTTTTGATGCGTCCTCAAAATCAATTTCTGAGGTACAAACTTCTCCTGGNTCACTTTGCCAATTCTTCATAAAAAGACCAATTACTTTATAGCCTTGTTCTTTTAATAGATAAGCGCTTACNGAGGAATCTACCCCACCAGACATACCAACAACTATTGTTTTATTTCTATTTGTCATGNGCTGATTAAATTCATTTAATAATTAATATTTTGGAGTATAATTATCACCGATTTTACAGCAATCATCTATTTTTAGAGGCTAAATTGTCTATGACATACAAAAAAATAAAAATTCCTAAAAAAGGTAAAAAGATTTCATATATAGATGGAATATTAAATGTTCCTGATAATCCTATAATTCCATATATCGAAGGCGATGGTATAGGTGTAGATATAACACCTCCAATGATAAAGGTTGTCAATGAGGCAGTAAAAGTTGCTTATTCTGGAAAAAAACAAATTGAATGGATGGAAGTGTTTTGTGGGGAAAAAGCAACAAAGGTTTATGGAAAGGATACNTGGTTACCCGATGAGACTATCGATGCATTAAAAGAGTACGTTGTNAGTATCAAAGGCCCANTAACAACACCTGTTGGAGGAGGTATTAGATCATTAAATGTTTCGCTCAGACAATTACTTGATTTGTATGTNTGTTTAAGACCAATTAGATATTTTAGTGGTGTTCCATCTCCAGTTAANCGTCCACAAGATGTAGATATGATTATATTTAGAGAAAATTCTGAAGATATTTATTGTGGTGTTGAGTTTGAAGGTAATTCAGAAGAAGCTATTAAATTAGTTAAAACTCTCAAAAAAGATTTTGATGTATCAAAAATTAGATTTGAAGAAAATGTTGGAATAGGTGTTAAACCAATATCTCAAAAAGGAACGTCTAGACTTGTTAAAAAGGCAATNGATTATGCANTTTCCAATAATAGNTCATCAGTTACNTTAGTTCACAAAGGTAATATTATGAANTTTACTGAAGGTGCATTTAGAGATTGGGGNTATGATTTNTCAAAAAATGAATACGGTGGTAAAGAGATAGACGAAGGACCATGGCAGGAGATTGTTAANCCTAATAATGGCAAAAAAATNGTTATCAANGATGTAATTTGTGATGCGTTTCTTCAACAGATATTATTAAGACCTACTGAATATGANGTAATTGCTACAATGAATTTAAATGGTGATTATATATCTGATGCATTGGCTGCNATGGTNGGTGGTATTGGTATTGCTCCNGGCGCTAACATATCNGATAANTATGCTGTATTTGAAGCTACACANGGCACCGCTCCAAANTATGCAGGTAAAAATCAAGTAAATCCAGGAAGTTTAATACTATCAGCTGANATGATGTTAAGACATATGGGTTGGATAGAGGCAGCTAATTTATTAATGAAGTCAATTGAAAGAACGATTGGAGCAAAGAAAGTTACTTACGATTTTGCAAGAATGATGGATGATGCTGATAAGGTATCGTCATCTGGTTTTGCTGATGAAATGATTAAACGAATGTAATGTTTAAATTATCGAAAGATAATAATAACAATACCTCNTCTGGTTTAGGTTCTGTAGTTCTAGAAAAAGAACCTGAAGTGAAGAAACCACCTTCATACCAAGTAATTTTGCTTAATGATGACTTTACACCAATGGAATTTGTTGTTTTCGTNCTGCAGTCNGTTTTNGGTCATAACCATCAAAANTCNACNGAAATTATGATGGAAGTTCATACAAAAGGTAAGGGAGTTTGTGGTATATTCTCTAAAGAGATCGCTGAAATGATGTCATATGAAGTTAATACAATGGCTAAAGATCATGGTCATCCTCTTTTAAGTGAAATNGAACCTCTTAAAGATTAATATGTTTAGTAAAGATTTAGAATTATCAATTGCAAGCCTTTTTGACAAGGCTCATGACGCAAATATTCAGTACATAACNGTAGAGCATTTATTGATTATGATTCTTTCTGATTTTGCTGTTAAGGAATTTTTTAAAGATAATAAAATTGATATTGAATCNTTAAAACAAAATCTAANTGATCATATATCTGNAAATGTTGTTCCTAAAGTTGATCAACAAAAGCCTGTCCAACCAACATTAGGATTTCAAAGAGTTTTACAAAGAGCAGTTTTTCATATCCAATCTTCAGGGAAGGGTGTTGTTAAGCCAATTAATATACTAGTTGCAATTTTNTCTGAGAAAGAATCTCATTCTGTNTTCCTGTTAAATAAATATAAAATCACACGATTAGATGTCGTTACTTACTTATCCCATGGATCAAAACAAAAATCAGATACAGATGATCAAGATACAATCTCAGAAACAATTGAGANTGAAGAGATAAATAATANTGAAAATGAGTTTTTGATTAATATAAATAATCTTGTTACAAACAACAAGATTGACAAAATTATTGGTAGAAANAAAGAAATTGAAAGATTAATACAAATACTATCAAGGAGAAATAAAAATAATCCTTTGTTAGTTGGAGAATCTGGAGTTGGTAAGACAGCNATAGCTGAAGGATTGGCTTATCTAATTACAAAAAANGATGTTCCAACTATTATGAAAAATACTGTTGTATATTCATTAGATATTGCTGCATTGATTGCTGGAACAAAATATAGAGGTGATTTTGAAAAACGTCTTAAGGGTGTTCTTAAATTTCTTGCTGATCAAGATAATCCTATCTTATTTATTGATGAAATCCATACCATAATTGGCGCTGGCTCAGCATCAGGTGGATCACTNGATGTCTCGAATCTNTTAAAACCTGCGTTAGGTAAAGGACAAATAAGATGTATTGGTTCAACTACATTTCAAGAATATAGGGGGATATTTAATCAAAACCAAGCTCTTTCCAGGAGGTTTCAGAAAATTGANGTTGTTGAACCAAATTTTGANGAATGNCATGAAATATTGCTTGGNATAAAAGATTTATATGAGTCNTATCATGATGTTGAATACACAGATGAATCAATTCAAACAGCCGTAGAACTATCCTCAAAATATATAANTGATAGGTTTTTACCAGATAAGGCTATTGATGTTATAGATGAAACAGGTGCTTTGTTAAATATAAAAAGAAAAAATAAANAAACTATNAAAGTAAATAAAGATCATATAGAAATGACAATTTCAAAAATTACAAAAATTCCTCAACAAACAATATCCAGTGCTGATAAAAAGAATTTAAAAAATATTGAGGAAAGTCTTAAAAGAGTAATTTTTGGTCAAGATCCAGCAGTGGAAACTTTAGCAAATGCTATTAAACTTTCAAGAGTTGGTTTGAGAGATGAGAACAAAACAATTGGATCATTTCTTTTTACTGGACCAACAGGCGTTGGAAAAACTGAGATATCAAAACAACTCTCTGAAATATTAGGAATAGATCTTNTAAGATTTGATATGAGTGAATATATGGAACGCCATACAGTATCCAGGNTNATAGGCGCACCTCCTGGTTATGTTGGATTTGATCAAGGAGGACTACTCACAGANGCTATCGTNAAATCACCACATTGTGTTTTGCTNTTAGATGAAATAGAGAAAGCNCATCCAGATATATTTAATATCCTTCTTCAAGTAATGGATGCTGGTCAATTGACTGATAATAATGGAAGAAAATCTGATTTTAGAAATGTAATATTNATAATGACTACNAACGTNGGTGCAGAATTANTAAGTAAACGAAATATTGGTTTTTCAAATACNTCAAATGAATCNGATGCTATGAATTCATTNAAGAGGCTTTTTTCTCCTGANTTTAGAAATAGACTTGATGAAACAATACAATTTAACTANTTAGATAAGANTGTAATATTNTCAATAGTTGATAAATTCNTAACAAAACTTCAGGCCCAATTAGATAAAAGNAATGTTGAAATTTTAGTCTCAAAANATGTAATCAATTGGATAGCTGAAAATGGCTATGATAAAGAAATGGGTGCAAGNCCNATGGAAAGATTNATTTCANAAAATATAAANAAACCACTCGTNGATAAACTNCTTTTTGGAAATCTAAAGTCTGGTGGTCAAATTACTCTAGACATNGAGAAGGGNAAGTTACTATTTCGNGATAAAACNTTGAAAATAAAGGTCTAGTTTTTATCTACCCCTAAAAGTTATTCTGCCAACACTTAAATCGTAAGGAGTCATCTCAACTTTNACCTTGTCACCAGTTAAAATACGAATGTAGTGTTTNCGCATCTTNCCAGATATGTGNGCAGTTATAATNTGGTCGTTTTCAAGTTTAACTTTAAATTTTGTGTTTGGTAAAGTTTCAATCACTTCACCTTCAAATTCTAGNTGATCTTCTTTTGACATGTGNATATNTTACACNATTAAGNCATTAGCAAAAACATATATATGTCTCGATCATCAATATTTTAAATTATTATGTATAATTTAANTCATGNTCAGATCTAAATTCAAANNTTTCTTTTTGTTATTTTTCTCNAGTTTTATNATTTTGTCATGNGGAGGAGGGAGCGGNTCTGCACCATTTTTATTAACCCTTCCNACAAACACTAATCTATTTCTTGATGAAGATAATAACTTTGATATAAATATACGAGCTACAACTAATTATNTATCTGAAATTGAATATACAATTTTATCGAACACNACTAATGGAGCATCTACTTTAAACTTAAATGGAANTTACTCATATTNACCTGATTTAAATTATTTTGGTAGCGATAAAATTACCATTCAAGTAAAAGCATTTAGATTAGATTCNTCAAATGTAAGGACTNCTGAAATTNTGACAAAAAANTTAATGTTAAATCTTACTGTGAATCCNNTAAATGACCCACCTGTGCTTGANATAACTAGTGATACANCTAGTTATACTNCTAATTTCTTAGTATTTAATGANTCTATAACAGTTGATGTNCANGTTAGTGACGTTGATAATGATATTGATAGTTTAAATTTTTTTGCNCAATTGGGTGGTCAAGTTATAGGAGGATCACTTGATACAATCTCTGNACAACAACAAGTAACAATTAATTTAAATGAACTTGCNTCAGCAGGTCTATTTTCAATGGCTATATGTGCAAGTGATGGAANTTTAGATGGATGTGATGGAGATTTAGAGTCGTATTTCATAGCTAANAAACAAATAAAAACAATTGATTATAATTGTGATAATGANGGTAATAATTGTTCTCAATCAGATCAATATTTGTACTATNTAATTGGTANTGAAAATTCAAATGCAAAAACTGACTANATTTTTATTGCTGATCAAATTAATGGTTCACANGGAACTGGNTCATCTGAAGATTTTAGACAGCGNTTAGTTCAATCAGTCAATAGATTAAAAGATTCTGATGCAGGGTCTTTATTNAAAGATTATTTTAANGTCTTGGTTGTAGANGAGGTTAGTTCATCAGGNNTATCATTATTTGATATCCAAAAAGATTGTTATTTTGATCCAAATATATATTGCATAGGTAATGTAGATCGNAATCTTATTTCTTCAATTTATTCAAATTGGGATGTTGCATCTTTTTTAACATCACTNAGTGGNAGGGGTGTTGCTCAAGGNTCAGTTAATATTCAACCNTTATCATATCGNACTGCTGAAGTTGTTCAGCATGAATTAGGACATTCTCATGCTTTTCTTGGTGATGAGTATGACTCTGGAGGAGAACGAACTTTTGATTTATATTATGCAGATTTTTCAGTAAATACAACGACAGTTTCNGATGCTAGCTTAGTTAAATGGGCTCACCTTATTGATGATATAAATTTTGTACCNGGNCAAACTGANGGTATTAAAGAATATTGTTANAACTATAGTGATGGGCGTGTCTTCAGACGTGAATACGATGATCTNNCTTATGAGGATTGTGATTGTTATATAAATCAATNTGATTCAGATGAATATNCNGGAACAAATTCTGATCCGTCATGTCCGACAGCNACTGGTTTATTTGAGGCAACTTACTATGGTGAAAAAGATACATATCGTTCAAGATGGCTAAATGTAATGTGGTGCTGTGATGATGAGTACGGAGATGTAAATGTTGAGGGATTTGCTATAGGATCAATCTTAAATCAAGGATTTGATGAATATACAATTTCATCTAANAATATTTCTGATATTGATTTACAAGATGCNTATTCTTTAAATAATNCNATAACTTTTAATATTGANGCTGTTTTTGATACTANTAAAATTGAACTNAAATGGTTTGTTGATGGTGAAGAGCNACAAGATCTTTCAAATCAAACAGTAGTAACATTTNATAGACCATCGGATAACTCTATTAAATCATATTCATGGAGTGCAGTTGATCTNACAGGTAAANTAACAGCTGAAAATGATCCATTAAATCCTCTTGATTTCTATGAAGGACTATTTGANCAGTTTTGGTATTTTGATGAAGANGATAATACAAACCCTAATGCNTCTTTAAATCCNTACGTTAGTTCATGGCGTTGGTATGCAAGCGATGGNTATTATCGNGATGATGAAGTNAGTCAAAGACCNTCAGATGATTTTATGTATGCTGAGTTATGTTGCTCATTAGGTGCTGCGTTNAANATAAATTGGTCTGAATATATTCANCAGNCAACNAACTCNACATATAAAAATAATAAAGAANCTATAAAAGTTATTAGAAATAATAGTTTTGAAAAAATTATTAATTTTGATTTATCAAATGAGAGCTTNAAAGTNAATTCAATTAAATCAAATACAGTTTTAAATAATCAAATTAAGAGNACAAGGATAAGTAAAAAAGATATTTATTCNCTCACATTCTACAATACTGAAATGNATCCTGTTTTTCAGNTGGGCATTGGGAATCCATTTGAGATAAGAGTTCAACATATAGGNTATGAAGATGCAGGNAATTTTGTCTTTGATATACCTATAANNAATTACTCTGTAGCAATTCCAAGNAATATTGATGCNGCTTTTGTTTCAATTAATAAAAGAATTGAAGGTAATAGATTTGATATTGTNAGTTTAAAAGAGCTNAAATAAATANANANATTGAAACATAATATATATTATGCGAAGTTATATACCATATACTGATTAAACTTCCCTATTTAAAATATAATGCATTTTTTGTTTTAATTAAGTCAATTAATCTTCTGATAATTCGAATATGTCTTTATCAAGATGTTTAATCCACGTCATTACTCTTTGAACAATATCTGTATCGTCTGCATCATCGATTTTGTCGTAGTCATCATCTTTTGATTTACTTGCATCTTCTGGAAAGGCGTCCAAAAAGTTTAATACTGTATCACCATCATCATCTTCATTTGCAACATAAACTTTTCCTAAATATTGGACATCAATAGTATCTCCACTTTCAAATTGATTAAATAGGATTGCTCCTGATGGAGGTATATTATTCTCATTTAAATACACAAATGTCTTATGATCTGGAGTGTCAATTGATTCTTGTATAGTCAAACCATCGCATTGAGTTAAATCACTATAAGCATATACCTTCCTTGGCTTTAGAACTCTTATATAATACTGATTACCATTTTCATCACTTACAACTGTTCCATCAGGTATATCTATCACAGGGATATCTTGATAAATATTACCCTCACCTCCTCCGTCTAAACAGTCTGTAGATGTTGCAGTAGAACCATCAGACATATTCTTGCATGTATATTCGATATTAATATTTGTACCTGAAAGACCTATTGCTATACCGTTGTATGTCGCAGCAATCTCTGCACCTGAAAGTCTATCTCCATTTGAATCATAAACTCCATAACCAAAAACAGGCACATATGACCAGAAATTTTTTCTATCAATACATGATTCACCTGTTTCAGATGTTTGAGATTGAGTGTAAGGACTGCCAGGAAAAGATGT